>JAYTXV010000383.1:0-16291 GCA_043742805.1 Caulobacteraceae bacterium
GCGGCCCTGGCGGCGGCGGCGCCGATCGTCACCGAGGCGGTGCTGGCCCAGACCAGCCTGGGCTCGGCCCGGGCCTGGGCCCAGCCGGTCATTCCCGCCGACGCGGTGTTGATCAACGCCAACGAAAACCCGCTCGGCCCCTCAAAGGGCGCCTGCGAGGCGATCACCAGGATCGCGCCGATGGGCGGGCGTTACGACCAGACCGGCGTGCAGGACCAGTTCGTTCAGGCCTTCGCCGCCAAGCACCGATTGAAGCCTGAAAATATCGCGGTCTATCCCGGTTCGTCCGAACCCCTGCACTATACGGTGCTGGCCTTCACCTCGCCGACGCGGAGTCTGGTGACGGCCGACCCGTCGTATGAGGCGCCGACCTATGCCGCCAAGGTGTCCGGCGCGCCGGTCCACAAGGTGGCCCTGACCGCCGGCTGCGCCCACGACATCAAGGCGATGGTCGCCGCCGATCCGTCGGCCGGAGTGATCTATATCTGCAACCCCAACAATCCGACCGGCACGATCACCGCCCGGCAAGACATCCTGTGGGCATTGGACAACAAGCCCGCCGGATCGATCCTGCTGGTGGACGAAGCCTATATCCATCTGTCGGACGAGGCCGACGTGCTGGACATGGTCTCCGCTGGCAAGGACCTGATCGTGCTGCGCACGTTCTCCAAGGTCTACGGCATGGCCGGAATCCGCTGCGGCGTGGCGCTGGGCCGGCCGGACCTGCTGGCCAAGCTGACGGCCTATGGCCAGAACGCCATGCCCGTCACCGCCCTGGCGGCGGCCCACGCCTCGCTGATCGACGCCGACCTGGTTCCCACGCGCAAGGCGATCATCGGTGACATCCGGCGCGACACGATCAGCTGGCTCAAGGCCGGCGGTTACAAGGTGATGGGCGAGCCGCACAGCAACTGCTTCATGGTCGACACCGGCCGGCCGGGTAATGGCGTGATCACCGCGATGCAGGCCAAGAATGTCTATATCGGCCGGATCTGGCCGATCTGGCCCACCGCCGTGCGGATCACCGTCGGCTCGCCGACCGACATGGCCCGCTTCAAGATCGCCTTCAAGTCGGTGATGGATAGCCCGGCGGTGGCGGCGGCTGTCCCGGTTACGGGGACCTATGCTCAAGCGGACGGGCGCGGATCGGCTTTCCTGTCCTGATAGTCTTTTCTGTTTTGATAGTCTGGTCTCGCCCGGCCGATGACGATGCCGCGCTCCGTGAGATAGGTTCGCACGGCGGCCGGTGACTGAGAGCGGCTGGCCAGGGCGACGTAGGCGTCAGGCCTTCGCCGACATTGGCGAACGGCACGCGCGCCGCCTTCGCGCCCCGAGCCCAGAGATTGACGCCGGGCGTCTTATGTCCCCGCCGGACGATCTCTTCCGCCAACCTCCGCTGACCGTAGAGTTCCAGCGCCCGGAGCCCCCGGCGAGCCGGCCGACATGCGGCTTGAACGCGCGAAAGGCCACGTACGATGCCGCAACGCGCCGCTCGCGTTGACGTCCTCCTCGATGGCGACTAGCTCAACCCCATCGCGCCGCGGCAAAGGACAGTAGATGGCTTGGCTTCATCTGATTAACCCGCTCTACGCCATCTCGGGCTTCGTGGTCGGTGTGCTGGTCGGTTTCACCGGCGTTGGCGGCGGGTCGCTGATGACGCCACTGCTGGTTCTGGCATTCGGTATCCACCCGGCCGTGGCGGTGGGCACCGACCTGCTCTACTCGGCCGTCACCAAGAGCGCCGGCACCGTCGTGCACGGTTTCCGCGGCACGGTGGACTGGGGGATCGTCGGGCGGTTGGCGGCGGGCAGTATCCCGGCCACCGCGCTGACCTTGATCGTTCTGGCGCACAGTCCGCATATCAAGGACACCGGCCATGGGCCGATCACCGTCGCGCTCGGCGTGGCGTTGATCCTGACGTCGATCGCCATCCTCTTTCGCCAAAGCATCGCCGCCTTCTTCGCCAAGCACATGGGCGAACTGCCCCAGCGCCAGACGACGATCCTGACTATCATCCTCGGCGCGCTGCTGGGCGTTCTGGTGTCGATCTCGTCGGTGGGCGCCGGCGCGATCGGCGTGACCGCGCTGCTGGTGCTCTATCCGAAGCTGCCCACGGGGCGGCTGGTCGGGTCGGATATCGCCCACGCGGTGCCCCTGTCGCTGATCGCCGGCCTGGGCCAATGGGCGATGGGGTCGGTGGACTGGTCGCTGCTGGCTTCGCTGCTGGTGGGGTCGATCCCGGGGATCATCGGCGGCAGCCTGCTATCGACGCGCGCGCCCGACAGGGTGTTGCGGCCGGTGCTGGCCTCGGCGCTGCTGCTGGTGGGCGCGAAGCTGCTGTTCGGCTAGAGGCGCGGTGGCGAAACCCGAAACCATGAAACCGATCCGCAATGTGGTGATGATCCTGCTCGACAGCCTCAACCGGCACATGCTGGGCTGTTATGGCGGGACCGAGTTCGCCACGCCCAACATCGACCGGCTGGCCGCCCGCTCGACACGGTTCACCCGGCACTATGTCGGCTCCCTGCCCTGCATGCCGGCCCGCCACGACATCCTGTGCGGCGCGCTGGATTTCCTCTGGCGGCCCTGGGGATCGGTGGAGATCTGGGAGGACGCCATCACCACCCGCCTGCACAAGGCGGGCGTGGTGTCGCAGCTGATCACCGACCATCCGCACCTGTTCGAGACCGGCGGCGAGAACTATCACGTCGACTTCACCGCCTGGGACTATCAGCGCGGCCACGAGGGCGACCCATGGAAGACCCGGCCCGATCCGTCCTGGGCCGGATCGCCGAAGTTCGGCCGGGGCCACATGCCCTATGACGATTCACGCGGGCACTTCCGGGGCGAGGCGGACTTCCCGGGTCCGCGCACCCTGGCCGCCGGCGCCCGGTGGCTGGAAGATAACGCCGGCGCTCACGACAGATTCTTCCTGATGATCGACGAGTTCGATCCACACGAGCCGTTCGACACGCCCGAGCCCTACGCCAGCCTCTATGATCCCGACTGGCAGGGACCGCACCTGATCTGGCCGCCCTATGCGGTGGGAGCCCAGAAGAAAGGGGTCCTGACCGAGCGCCAGGCCAGACAGGTGCGCGCCAGCTATGGCGGCAAGCTGACGATGATCGACGCCTGGCTAGGGCGGATGCTGGACGCCCTGGACCAGAAGGGCCTGTGGGACGACACCCTGGTGATCCTGTGCACCGACCACGGCCACTATCTGGGCGAGAAGGATATCTGGGGCAAACCGGGCGCGCCGCTCTACCAACCGATCGCCCATATCCCGATGCTGATGGCGGTTCCGGGTGCGGCCCCAGGAACCTGCGACGCCCTGACCACCAGCGTCGATCTGTTCGCCACCCTGGAGGCGATCTTCGGCCTGGAGGCGGCGCGGCAGCGGACCCACGGGGTTTGCCTCCTGCCGTTGCTGTCGGGCGAAGCGACGGAGGTGCGCGATCACGTCCTGGCCGGCGTCTGGGGCCGGGAGGTGCATATGATCGAAAAAGACCGCAAATACGTCCGCGCACCGACCGGGGCCAATGCGCCGCTGGCGATCTATTCCAACCGCTGGTCGACCATGCCGACGCACGTGATCCCACGCTATCAGGCCCTGCCCCTGCCCGACGACCGGGCGGTTCTGGACCGGATGCCGGGTAGCGGCGTGCCGGTGCTGCGGCAGATCTGGGAGGCGGGGGACGCCGTGCCGTTCTGGGCGGCAAGCCGCTTTCAGGGCAATAAGCTGTTCGACCTGGCGGAGGATCCCGCTGAGGAAACCAACCTGAGCGGCGGCGCGGATGAAACCGCGGCGGCCCGGCGGTTGGCGGCGGCGCTGACGGCCATCGACGCTCCCGCCGCGCAGTTTCAACGCTTGGGGCTGTGAAGCCGGAGCGATGATCGACGGCCGCGATCGCCGGCAACGGAAACCGGTCGCGCTGGGCCTGGGTCCCAAGGGTAGGCAGGCTGTTGATGGACGCGGCTCAAGCCTGGTCGGCCGCGGAGCCAATAGACTAACCAACGACCGTTAGAATTGCTTAACCCTCGTCAAACGCAGGAACCTGGTCACCATGGCCACGGCGGCGACACCGAGGCAGATGACAAAGCCGATCCAGATGCCGTCACCCTTGAGGTTCAGGCCCACCGCCAGAAAGACGCACACCGGCGCGCCGACGAGCCAATAGCTGGCGCCGGCGAGGATCATCGGCATGCTGGCGTCCTTCAAGCCGCGCAGGACCCGGGCGCCGACCACCTGCAAGCCGTCGAACAGCTGGAAGGCCGCGGCGAACACCAGGAACCTGGAGGCCATGGCGGTTACCACCGCGTCGTCCCGCGCCCCATTTCCCAGGTAGAGGCCCGCGATCGAGGCGCCGAACAGGGCCATCACGACACCCGAAAGCGTCATGAACAACCCGCCCATGGCCAGGGCGACCAGCCCCGCGCGGCGAGCCGCGGCCAGATCACCGCCGCCCATCGCCAGGCCAACCCGCACGGTCGACGCCATGCCGATCCCCAACGGCACCATGAAGGTGATCGAGGCACAATTCACGGCAATCTGGTTGGCGGCCAGGGCCGCGGCGCCGAAGGTTCCCATCAGCAATGTCATCGCCATGAACAGCATCGCCTCGAACAGCGTGGTGACACCTATGGGCAAACCTAGGCGGAACACTTCCGAGAGCTTCACGTGAACAGGCCGCGCAAAACGGCGGAACATCCGATAGCCGCGCAGGTCCCGGTTGCTGTGAATGATCGCCAGCATGGCGAGAAAGCCAAACACCGACGAAGCGCTGGTGGCCAGGCCCGAGCCGACGATCCCGAGCCGGGGCGCGCCGAAGTGGCCGAAGATCAGAGTCCAGCCGGCCAGGGCATTGAAGATGATCGTGGCCAGCGAGACCCAGAGACCGGCCCGGGGATGACCCAGGGAGGTAGCGAAACCGCTCAAGACCATGGTGGCCAAGGAGAATGGCAGGCCGATCGACAGCAGGCTGACGAACTGGCCGGCGCCCTTGGCCAGATCAGGTTGTTGGTGGAGCAACAGCAGGATCGGCCTCGCCGACCACAAGATCGGCATGACCACCACCGAGACAATTCCCACGGCCCACAGCCCCATGCGCAGGGAAGCGCGCACGCCGCCGCGATTGCCGGCGCGCTCGCCGAGGATATGAGCGATCATCGGCGACACCGCCGAGGCCGGGCCGCCGCCCAGCAGCCAGGCGAACCAATAGACCGTGTTGCCGATCGCCACCGCCGCGAGGGCCGACCGGCTGTAACGGCCGAGCAGGATCAGGTCGGTGGTGCCGATGGCCATCTGAGCCAGTTGGGTCAACACCAAAGGCGCGGACAGGAACAGCAGCGCGCGCGCCTCCAGAGCCCAGGGCGAAGCACTCCCAGGCTTGGCGCGGTCCGGCGCCGTTTCGGTCTTGGTTATCAGGTCGGTCACGACTTGAACCTTGAGTTTAGGCCGAGCCTTGGAGACACTTTGGGATAGGCGGGAAACAAAAAACCCCTCCGAAGCGCCACAAGGCTCGGGAGGGGTGGAAGCGTTAGGGTCCTATTGAAAGGCGTCCCTAGGCGTTGGTCTCCTCGCGAGCGGCAGGCCGGCGGCCGGCGCATGAAGGCGCCGTTCCGGTTTTCGGCACGATTGTGAAGTGAAGATTCACCATCCGTGTGTCGCTCGCGTTGTCGTCGGCCCAATGCCGCCAAGCAAGTGTGCAGTTAGAGGCGAGGCCCTTGAAAGTCAATCTCGGAACCCCCCGGCATGAGAAGGTCCCGTCCCTGACTGATCACTGTCAAAATTGCGGGGAACGAGAGATGACGGAACGCGGAACGGTGCTGGTGACCAGGGGTTCGGGCTGAATCGGCCCGTGGTGCGTGATCGGCCTGTTGCGGCAAAGTTATACGGTCCGGGACTTGCGGCGCGATCCTGAAGGCCCGGCTGGAAGCCACGCCGCCCATCACCCGCCCATCTGATCACGCTCGATCGCCGCGTCGGAACGGCGCATGCCGAGCAACGCGAAAAGGCCCAGAACCGCGGGCGCCAAGGCGAGCGGGGTGGGCCAGGCGGCCAGGCCGGCGGCGCCGGCCAGCAGGGCGCCGACGACGGTCTCGGACAGACCCAGCAAGAATGATCCCGACCGCCGCCGACGGAATTCTTCACGCTTGCTTGGACTTTGTCGCCAGTCATTGATCAGCCCCCCGGCCAGGGCGGCAGCGGCGCATCCGCCGGTGGCGGCGAGACCTGCGGCCGGCGACAACGCCAGAAGCAGCCCAAGAGCCGGAGCCAGCACGGCCGTCAGCGGCAGAAGCGCGGCGACGAGCTTGGCGCGCCGCAAGCGCGAAAACGCGATCGGCGAAGCGGCGATCAGATCCGGCGCGTCCTCCGCCGATAGGGTGATCCAGGCGAGGCTTCCCGAGACCTGACCGGTCATAAAGGTCATACCGGCGACGACCGACGGCAGCGCCCAGGTCGAATGGGGCGCAGCGCCCCGCAGGGCGATGAACATCAACGGCGCGAGATAGAGCAGTTTCAGCATTACGTCGGAAATCAACGGCACGTCGCGACTGAGAAGTCGCAGTTCCTTGTTGATGACAGCGTCGAAAAAATTGGCGGTGAATCGCACCCGGCCGGCGGCCTTGGCCGGCGCGCGTCCGGCCCCGGCGGCCGAAGCGGCGGCTCTGGCGAAATCACGGCCGACCCAGGCGCAGGCGGCGGCGAAAGCCGCGCCGCCCACCATAATCAGCACGGCGATCGGTCCCGGCGCGCCGAACAGCGCGCGCAACGGCCAGACCGCCGCGGCCGGCAGCGCGCCACCCACACGCGAAGCGCGCGCGATCAGGGCGGCGGCGAGACCAACCTGCTCGCCGCTGAACAGATAGCGGGCCTGGCTGGCCAGGAACAAAGCCGCGCCGATCACCGCCGCCAATACCTGGGCCGCCGCCCGGGTGCGGCGCGGCCCGATCACCCGCAGCAAAGTCATGGATAGCGTCAGGCCCAAGGCCGTTGCGATAAGCGCTATGCCGAACAGCACGACATAGGCCGCGAGCCAGGCCGGATGGCCAAGCAGCGCCACGGGCAACAACAGCGGGGTGACCAATACCGCCGAGCCCGCGAATACATTGATGCAAATCACTACGGCGCGGACCGTCAGGACCAGGCGTGGCGCGATCGGCGATGCGAGCAGCAGATCCAGATCTCCGCGCTGGTAAAAGGCCTCCACCGCGCCGGCCAGGCTGGCCGAGACCATCAGGGTCAGGAAGCTGGCCAGCACGGCATCGCCGATCACCACCGAGACCGGGTCGATCGTCACGACGCTGCCCCGCAGCATCAGGCCAAGCGGCACGCCGGCAAGCAGGGTCACACTCACGAAGACCGCCGCCAGCACCCACCCGCGTCGACGGGCGCGGCCTAAATGGCGCAGGCCCCTCCAGACCAGACGGAACTCGTGGGCGAGCAGCCATGCGATCGAGCCCGTCCGGAAAGCCGGGCCGCCGATCATGCCCCGGTGAGTTCCAGGAATACATCCTCTAGCGTGCCCTGTCCCTGCCCGGCGCGATCCTTCAGTTCCGTCAGCGTGCCCTCGGCCAGCAGGCTGCCGTGGTGCAGGATGCCGATCCGGTCGGCCAGACGCTCGGCGACTTCGAGGATGTGGGTGGTGAGGATGACGGTCACCCCCTGCCGGACCCGGTCGGCGAGCACCCCCTTCACGACCCGCGCGGAGCCGGCGTCGAGACCGGTCAGGGGCTCATCGAGAATCAGCAGCCGCGGCTCGTGAATCAGGGCTCCGGCGAGCACGGTCTTCTGCTTCATACCTCGCGAGAAGGTCTCGCAGCGGTCGAACCGCTGGTCCCAGAGGCCGAAGCTCTTGAGCAGAGCCTCTGCCCGCGCGCCGGCCGCCTTGGGATCGACGCCCCATAGCCCGGCGACGAATTCGAGATATTCCATCGGCGACAGGCGGTCATAGAGCAGCGGCTCGTCGGGCGCCCAGGCAGTCACCTGTTTGGCCGGGATCGGTTCGGCGAGGGCGTCGATACCGAATATGCGGATCGAGCCGGCGTCCGGCTTGAGCAGGCCCGCCACCATCCGCAGGGTCGTGGTCTTGCCCGCGCCGTTGAGGCCCAGCAGGGCGTAGAACTCGCCGGCCCTTACGGTCAGGTCGAGATTGTCGACCGCCGGCCGGCCGTAGGTCTTGCACAGGCCGGCGACCACCAAAGCGTCGGTCAATGGTAAAATCCTAGACCATCACCTCGATCAGGCGCGGTCCCTTGCTTGCCATGGCGTCGGCGAACTGGGCCTCGAATTCCTCGATGGTCTCGGCGCGGCTGGCCTCGACGCCGAGGCCGCCGGCCAGCTTGACGAAATTCAGCTCCGGATTGTGCAGGTCGAGCATCGACAGGGCCTTGGGGCCGACGTTGCGGGCGCCCACCCGCGCCAGCTCCACGTTGAGAATTCCGTAGGAGTGATTGGCGAAGATCACCGTGGTGACGTCCAGTTTTTCCCGGGCCTGGGTCCACAGGGCCTGGAGCGTATACATCGCCCCGCCGTCGCCCTGGATACAGACCACCTTGGCGTCGGGCCGGGCCACCGCGGCGCCGGTCGCCAGGGGGATGCCCTGGCCGATCGAACCGCCGGTAAGAGGCAGGTGATCGTGCGGCGGACCGGTGATGGTCGCGGCCATCGTACCGCCGCTGGAGGTGGCGCCCTCGTCGGAGAGGATGGCGCCCTCGGGCAGGTGGCGGGCGATGATCTGGCCGGCGGTGTGCTGATTGAGGCGCCCGGTGGGCATATCGGGGCGCGCATAGCTCGCCACGGGTCCGGCCGCGGACGCGCCCAGCGCGGAGGCCAGCGCTTCGAGGGCGCCCAGGACATCCTCGTGGGCGTGGGCCAGATAGATCACCTCGGCGCCCTCGGGCAGGCACCAGCTGGGCTTGCCCGGATAGGCGAAGAACGACACCGGCGGCTTGGCGCCCACCAGGATCAGCTGTTCGACCTGCACCAAGGTTTCGACCATCTGTTCGGCGAAATAGGGAATGCGGTCGATCACCACCCGGCCGGCGCCGCGGGCCAAGCGCGGCGCGAAGGTGTCGCACAGCAGGCGCGCGCCGGTGGCGGCGGCGATCCGCCCGGCGGCGGCCAGGCCGGCGTCGAGCAGGCAGGCGCCGCGCATCAGGATGGCGGTATTCTTGCCCGAACGCAGGGCCGCCACGGCGCGGCCGACCGCGGCGTCCGAGACCGGCGAAGGCTGAGGTCGGGCGAGAGCGGGAGCCGGACCTTCGGCCTCATTCCAGGCCGTGTCGGCGGGCAGGATCAGGGTGGCGATCTGGCCGGGCGGCGCATAGGCGGCGGCCACGGCGCGGGCGCCATCGGCCGCCACGGTCTTCGAACTGACCGACGAATGCACCCAGCCGGACACCGGGCGCGCGAAGCCCATGATGTCGGAGGCCAGGGGAGCATCATACTGGGCATGATAGGTGGCGTGGTCGCCGACGATATTGACGATCGGGGTCGCGGCGCGGCGGGCGTTGTGCAGGTTGGCCAGGCCATTGGCGAGGCCGGGGCCGAGGTGCAGCAGGGTGGCGGCGGGCTTTCCGGCCATGCGGCCATAGCCGTCGGCCATGCCGGTGACCGCGCCCTCGAACAGGCCAAGGATCGGGCGGATCCCGGAAATACTGTCCAGCGCCGCGACGAAGTGCATCTCCGAGGTGCCGGGATTGGAAAAACAGGTGTCGACCCCCGCCCCGACCAGAGTCAGCACCAGGCTCTCAGCGCCGTTCATGGCGATGTCGGTCGTGGCGATGTCGGTCATGGTCGGAGCAATCCCGGAAACTGGCCGCCGTCGCGGATGATGTTCTGGCCGGTGATGTAGCCGGTTTCGGCGACGATGGCGGTCGCCGGCCCCGGCCCGGCGCTGCCGCCGCAGACGATGGCCGAACGGCCGGCGATTCCCATATCCACGCCCTCAGTCCCCGCGCGTCGGCTCAGGAGCCCTGGCGCTCGAACGGCGCGCTGATGATCAGCTCGACGTCGTCGGCCAGGCCGAACTGGACGTATTTGCTGACCCCAAAATCACTGCGCTTCAAGTGGCCGGTGGCGTCGAAGCCGATCATGTATTTCCTGTTCATGGGGAACACCGCGGCGCGCTTGAAGGTGGCCTTCAGCACCACCGGCTTGGTGACGCCGTGCAGAGTGAGGTCACCAGCCACGTCGGCGGTGGTCGGGCCGGTGATGGTGATCTTGGTGGAATGGAATGTCATGGCCGGGAACGCCTTGGCGTCCAGCCAATCGGCGCTCTTCAGCTCATCGGTCAGCTTGTCGCTGGCGGTCCAGACCTTGGCGACCGGGACGCTGACATCCAGCTGGCTGGCGGCGGGGTTGGCCGCATCGAGCTTCATGGCGCCGGTCGCCCCGGGGAACAGGCCATAGTAGGTCGAGAACCCGAAGTGCCCGACGCCGAACAGCACTTGGGTGTGGATGGGCTCGAGCGTGTAGCTGCCCGACTGCACCGCCGGCGCTTCGGCGTGGGCGGAGAGGGACATGGCGAGGCCGGCGACGAGGGCCAGGGAGAGGGATTTCAACATTCAGGAAATTCCTTCGGTAAGGGTTGGACCGGGACCTAAAGTCTAAAGCAGATCACCGCCGCAAGCGGAGGCAGTGGTGCCGTGAGCTTCATAAGCCTTGATGACATTTCGCCCCACGGTCCAGCGGTGAACTTCATCGGGGCCGTCGACCAGGCGTTGCGAGCGGATGTGGGTGTACCAGGCGGCCAGCGGGGTGTCCTGGCTGTAGCCCAGGGCGCCGTGCAGCTGGATGGCGGTATCGACCACCTTGTGCACCATGTGGGCCAGGAACACCTTGGCGATCGAGTTCTCCTGGCGGATATCAAGCTTTCGCTCGGCCTTGTAGGCGATGTGCAGCAGCATCAGCCGGGCCATGTAAAGCTCGCTGGCGCAGTCGGCGAGCATCCACTGCACGCCCTGGCGGCTGGACAGTTTCTGGCCAAAGGTCGAGCGCTTGGTAACGTGGGCGGCGGCAAGGTCGAGCGCCCGCTGGGCCATGGCGACATTGTGCATGCCGTGGCGCAGGCGCCCGTAGGCCAGGCGATGCTGGCCCATGTTGAAGCCATTGCCCTCCCCGCCCAGCAGGTTCTCGGCCGGGATCACCAGATCCTTGATCTCGATCTCGGAGTGACCACCACCGAGGATCGAGGACAACGGGCCATGCACGGCCATGGTCTCGATATCGCGCACGATGCGGTAGCCGGGATTGGGCAGCTCGACGATGAAGGTCGAATACTGCTGGTGGCGCGGTGCGTCGGGGTCGGTCTTGGCCATCACCACGGCGATGTCGGCGACGCTGGCGGCGCTGGAAAACCACTTCTCGCCATTCAGCACATAGTTCTCGTTGCCGTCCTTGACCGCGCGGGTCTGCATGCCGGTGGCGTCGGCGCCGGCAGCCTTTTCGGTCATCGAATAACAGATGCGCTTATCACCGTTCAGCAAGGGCTTGAGGAACTTCTCCTTCTGAAACTCGGTGCCGTGCTCGAGCAGGGTGAGCATGGTGGCGTCGTCCGGCCCCTGGGTATTCATCGAGAGGGCGCCAAGATAGCTCTCGCCCAGCTCCATCTGCACCAAGGCGTTGGCCAGGGGGCCGAGGCCCATGCCGCCGTGCTCCGGCGGGATGAAGGGGCACCAGAGGCCCTGGGCCCGGGCCTTGCCACGCAGTTCGCCAAGGATGGTCTTGTAGTCGCCGCCTTCGAGCAGCTTCTCCTCGGCCGGGCGGCACTCATCCTGGACCCACTGACGCACGCGGGCGCGGATGGCCTTGGCCTCGGCCGGGATTTCGAAATCGATCGACATGGGAGTCTCCTGGGCCGGGTAAGCCACGCGTTGAAGCCGCGCGGGCGGGTTTCTCCAGACAATGCGTTTTTAGAGGGCGTGGCGGCAAGGGGGTTTTTCCAAGCGAACCCAGCCAAAAACTTTACATTGTTGTGCAATCTTCAATTCGCGGGTCACACCACGACGCTGAAGACGATCCGGGTCTCGCCTCAGCGTTGTCGGCGGCACGCATCCGAGCAGTAACGGACTTCCTCCCAGACCTTGCTCCATTTCTTCCGCCAGACGAACGGCCGCCCACAGGCGGCGCAGGTCTTGGCCGGGAGGTCGGCCTTGACGATGCGCTTCGCCATCAAAGGCGGCCCTCGCGCATGGCGGCGATATGGGCCCTCGCCTGGCTTCGGAGCGCCGCCTGCTTGTCAGCGCCCATCTTGTCCCAGTTTGCATAGACGAACGGCATGCGCCCATTGCCGCCGAAGCGCTCGCGGTGGCGGGCGAGAAAATCCCAGTACAGCGCGTTGAACGGGCAGGCGCGGTCGCCCACCGCGACCGATGGGTCGTAGGCGCAACCCGCGCAGTTATTACTCATGCGACGGATATAGGCGCCGCTGGCGGCGTAGGGCTTGGACGCCACCAGTCCACCATCGGCATACAGCGCCATGCCGATGGTGTTGGGCGCTTCGACCCACTCATAGGCGTCGGCATAGACGGCAAGATACCATTCGTGCACCGCCTTGGGATCGAGCCCGGCCAGAAGCGCGAAATTACCGGTGATCATCAGGCGCTGGATGTGGTGCGAATAGGCATGGTCGTAGGTATGCGTCAAAGCCTCCCGCACGCAGGCCATTTTCGTCTCGCCGCTCCAGTAAAACCACGGCAGCGGCTCTTTGGCGTCCAGCGCGTTGCGCTCGGTGTAGCCCGGCATGAAGCGCCAATAGACGCCTCGGATAAATTCGCGCCAGCCGAGGATCTGGCGGATGAAGCCCTCGGCCGCATTGAGCGGCGCGCGCCCGGCACGGAACGCGGCCTCCGCCTTGCGGCAGACCTCGAGCGGATAGAGCAGTCCGGCGTTGATGTAGACGGCCAGGAGGGAGTGTCGCAGATAGGGCTCGCCCCTGACCATGGCGTCCTGATAGTCGCCGAAACCGGGCAGGATGTTATCGATGAAATGGTCGAGCTCACGCAGCGCCTGTCGCCGGGTGACGGCGAAATGGAATGGTTCCAACCGACCGTAACCCTCCGGAAACCGGCGTCGAACCAGATCGAGAACCTCCAGGGTGATCGCGTCCTTGCGGAAGCTGAGACGCCGGGGAGAGTCGAGGCCGACCTTGGGCGGCTTGCGGTTCTCGGCGTCGTAATTCCAACGCCCGCCCACCGGCTTCCCGTCGGGCTCCATCAAGACGTCGTACCGCCTTCGCATGTCGCGATAGAAATATTCCATCCGGAGCTCGCGGCGCCCCTCGGCCCAGGCGTCGAAGTCCGCGTGGGCGCTGAGAAAGCGGGTGTCCGGCAGGATATCCAGTGGACAGGCGAGTGCGAGCCGCAGGACTTCGAACCCCTCGCGCAAACGCCACTCTCCGGGCTCGGTGACGACGACACGGCCGGGCGACAACGCCTCCACGGCGCGCAGGATCTCGCCGTCGAGGCTCTGGCTGTTTTCTTCGTCCTCCAGGGTGACGTAGCGGACGGCGTAGCCGGCGGATCGCAGAGCCTCGGCAAAATGGCGCATGGCCGAAAACAGGAAGGCGATCTTCTTGACGTGATGACGCACATGGGTGGCTTCGGCCATCACCTCAGCCATCAGGAAGACGTCGTTCTGTTTGTCCGCGCCCGCCACGACCTCAAGCTGCGAGGACAATTGATCGCCCAGGATCACGCGCAACACGGTTTCAGCCAATCGGGGTGTCCTTCTCGGTCTCTTCAGGATCCGAGCCGATGGCTGGCGATCGCTGACTGTGGTCAGCATACCCCAGAACGCAGATCGTCGCGCCGCTTCGATTTGCGTCTGCGCCGTTGGCGGGATAGGCCTTCAATAGCCGCCAGATTTGCCGCTCGCTCAATCCCAGGATCTGGGCGACGACGCCCGCTGTCTTCTGGCTACCATTAACCATCTTGGCGCTGGCCGGGGGACGTGACAGACTCTTTGCATGTTGGGGGAAACGACGGATATTACGACACCCACGCCGCCGCGTTCCGGTCAGGCGGTGGAGTTTTTGCGCGTGGTGCAGCAGCACCATATCCAGCTGTCGTCGATGGCCGACTTCAAAGCCAACGTGATCCTGGGCGCATCGATCCTGATTTTCTCGACCTCGCTGAAGCAGGTTCACGATGGTCAGCTGTCCCTACCGCTGGTCTTGATGATGGCGACGGGCTTCATTTCCGCCACGCTGGTGGTGATGGCTATGCTGCCGACCACAACGCGCGCCCACGATCCGGCGCCGAACCTGCTGTTCTTCGGCGCGTTCGCGCACATGCCGGAAGCCGAGTTCCAGACCCGGATATTCGAGCTGCTGCACGACGAGGAAAAGCTGCATCACGCCATGGTGCGCGACATTCACCAGCTGGGGCAGGTGCTGGCCAATAAGAAATACAGGCGGCTGGGCCAGGCTTATCAGGTGTTTTTCTATGGGCTGATGAGTTCGGGCGCGACGCTGCTGCTCGAAATGGCGTGGAAGACTTTTCATAATTAGAGACGGCTGAATGAGCTACGCGCCCTTCAACGTCCTGTTTCTGTGCACCGGCAACTCGGTGCGCTCGATCCTGGCCGAGGCGATCCGGAACCGCATCGGCGCGGGCCGGTCCAAAGCCTGGTCCGCCGGTCCTATGCCCGAGGGCGCGGTTCACCCCGGGGCGCTCAATCTGCTCGAGAGCCTGGAGCGGCTCGCCATCAAGCGGAGCATGGATGATATCCGCCACACCCACGACGCGCGGCAACCGGCATGAGTATTTTTGAGCGCTATCTCACCGTTTGGGTGCTGCTTTGTATCGTCGTCGGCATCGCCCTCGGCCATTTTTTCGCGCCTCTGTTTACGTCGCTAGGGAGGTTGGAGGTCGCACATGTCAATCTGCCCATCGCCGCGCTCGTCTGGCTGATGATCATTCCGATGTTGATGAAAGTCGACTTCGGAGCGCTCGGCGGGGTTGCCCGGCATTGGCGCGGCATCGGCGGCCCCCTGCATCGCCATGGTGTCTGTCTGGAGCCACCTGATCGAAGGTGAACCAAACTTCACGCTTAGCCAGGTTGCCTTGAACGACACGATCATGGTGGTGGCCTTCGCCCCGATCGTCGGCCTGTTGCTTGGCCTCTCCGCCACTATCGTCCCATGGGCGACGCTTACGCTTTCAGTCGCGCCCTACATCGTGGTTCCCGTGATTTTAGCCCAGGCGTAACCAGCCCACAGAGGCCCGACACCCGCCCGCACGCCCTAGGCGGCGGCGGCCCGGCCGTGATGCTGGACGAGGTCGCCAAGCTGTTGTGAACGGCGCCCGGTTCGGGGAATAGTAAATTCAAGATAGGTCCGACCAACGGGATCCACGGAGGAACGATGACGCCACGCGAGGATCAACTACGTTCGGGCCTGAGCGCCTTTCTGTCACGCCAGTGGAACACCGAGGCCCGCGTCGAGGCCGTCAGCCGCATTCCCGGCGGCGCTTCGCGTGAGACCTGGCGCTGCCAAACCATGGTGGGCGAAACCAAGCTGGGCCTGATCGTGCGGCTGGATCCGGAAACCAGCCTGATCGACACCGACCGCGCCACCGAATTCCGCGCGATGGACGCGGCCCATCGGGCCGGCATCCCAACGCCGGAGCCGCTGTTTCTCGAGGCCGACCTGAGCTGGCTCGGCCGGCCTTTCTCGATCACCAGCGAGATCACCGGCTGCCAGGCTTCGGCCGACGCCATTCCGGACGCCCATCGGGAGGCCATGGGACGGCGGAAGTGGGCGCTGCTGGGCGAAATCGCGGCGCTCGACCCGTTGGCCCTGGACCTGGCAGACGTCATGCCAGCCACGGCGGTGGAAACCTGTGCTCTGGAGCAACTGGACTATTGGGCCGGCGTGATCGCCGCCGACGAGATTCATCCCAATCCGGTGGCGGAGGCGGCCGTTCGCTGGCTGCGCCGGAATCCGCCGCCGCCGGCCCAGAAGCTGAGCCTGGTTCACGGCGACTATCGGACCGGCAATTTCCTCTACACTCCGGACGGTGAGATCGCGGCCATCCTGGACTGGGAGATGGCCCACCTGGGCGATCCGCTGGAGGACCTGGCCTGGTCGCTCGACCCACTCTGGTGCTGGCAAAATCCGGGGCGCGCCGGCCAGCTTCTGCCGCACGCCGAGGCGATCCGTTGTTGGGCGGCGGCCAGTGGCCTGAAAGTCGAACCGGGCGCCTTCAACTGGTGGCGGGTGTTCGCGTCGGTCAAGGCAATCGGCATCTGGATCTCCTCCAGCGAGGACTATCAAAACGGGGCCAG
>JAYTXV010000384.1:0-6334 GCA_043742805.1 Caulobacteraceae bacterium
GCTCATAGACAATCCCCTCGACCTTATACTGGTCGCGGAACTCGGTCTCGTAGACCCGCTGGAAGATGTCTTTGAACCGTCCATCATAGGCTTTCAGGATGGTGTTCTTGGTGGACAGATAGACCGGATATTTGCGCGCCAGACCATAGGTAAGGCTGGCTCGGGCGAACTCCTCGATCGACTCGTCCAGATTATACATGCCCATGGCGACGCCACCGCCCGGATAGTCGAACACGTCGAATTCCATGACCTGGCCGTCCTCGCCTTCCCATTTCATGGTCAGTTTGCCCTTGCCGGGCACCACGAAATCGGTGGCCTTGTACTGGTCGCCAAAGGCGTGACGGCCGATGATGATCGGCTGGGTCCACGAGGGTATCAGCCGCGGCACGTTGCGGCAAAGGATCGGCTCGCGGAACACCACGCCGCCCAGGATGTTGCGGATGGTGCCGTTGGGCGACTTCCACATCTTCTTCAGGTTGAATTCCTTCACCCGCGCCTCGTCGGGGGTGATGGTGGCGCATTTGATGCCGACGCCATGGCGCAGGATCGCCTCGGCTGATTCGACCGTCACCTTGTCGTCGGTGGCGTCGCGGTTTTCCATGCTGAGGTCGTAGTACTCTATCTGCAGATCGAGGAAGGGCAGGATCAGCTTATCCTTGATCCACTGCCAGATGACGCGGGTCATTTCGTCGCCATCGAGATCGACGACCGGATTGGCGACTTTGATCTTGGCCATGGGCAGGGATCGCGCTCCGGAGTCTGTTCGCTGACTTCACGGTGAAGCCAGCGGGTTTTGAGGAGGCTATAGAGCCTTCCAGTCGGCGCGCAAACCCACGCGATCGCCTCAAATCAGAGCGGAGACGGCCAGCCGCGCCGCATCGGCGATCACCCCGTCACGATGAGCTTCCGTGGCGGTGGAGCCCGACAGGAAGGCCGCCACGGCGAACCGACGGCCGTTGGCCAGGGTGACGAGTCCGACATCGCAGGTCGCCGGGGTCAGGCCAAGGTCGGTCGGGGACGAGCCGGTCTTGTGAGCCAGACTAGCCCCAACCGGCAGTCCCGCCGCCAGGCGAGATTTCCCGGAATTGGTGGCGCTCATCAGCCGCAGCAATAGGCTGGAGGAGGATGGCGAGAGCAGGTCGCCAGTCGACAGCTGGGCCAAAAAGCCCAGGATCGCCGGTAGCGTTGTCGTGTCGCGCGGATCGGTCAGATAGGCGGCCATGGCCGCTTCCCGCACATCGGGGGCGATCGTCCCACGCGCCGCCACCCAGGCCGCGTCATCCTTCCACTCCGATCGAAAGCTGGTCAGGCCGCTGGTGGCGACCTGGACTTCGCGCGCATAGCGGTCGACCCTCATATCCTGGACGCTGCGGGCCCGAAGCCAGGCGGTGACCGCGCCGGGTCCGCCGATGCGGCGCATGACCGCGTCGGCGGCGGTGTTGTCTCCCTCCTGGACCGCCAAGGCGATCAGATCGGCGGCGGGAATATCGATGAAGGCAGTTCCATCGCCCCGCGGGAAAAGCCGGTTCACCCGGCTCGGCGGTGGTGAAAGATCTTGAGGCGCGACTCGCAGGGTCTCATTCAGTCGCAGGCGCCCGGCATCCACCTCCGCCAGGGCCGCCGCGGCCAGAGGCGCCATGAACACGTTTCGCATGGGAAACCGTCTCGTCCCGTCGGCGCACCACACGGCGGGTTTGTCCAAAGTCATGACGCCCAGATCAAAAACACCGGGCCGGGCCCGCTCGGCTAAGCCAGCGAAACCCTGGGCCAGGCGCGCCATGTCCAGGCCCACGGGCGGCGAATGCCGGTTCACGCGTCCCGTGCAGCCGACGGCTTCCAGGGCGCCAACGGCCAGGATGGTCGTCAGCAAGGTTCTGCGGCTGGAAGACATCGTATCGTGGCGCTCCGGGCTCCATATGATCTATGGCTGGCCCCATGAACGCTCTAGGTCCCTGCGTGATCCTTAACGAGCCGCAATTGGCGGAAAATATCGGTGCGGTGGCCCGGGTGATGGCCAACTTCGGCCTGTCGGACCTGCGCCTCGTGCGTCCGCGGGACGGCTGGCCCCAGGAGCGCGCTTGGCCCAGCGCCTCGGGCGCCGACTGGCCGTTAGACGGGGCGCGGGTGTTCGAGACGCTTGGCGCGGCGATGGCCGACCTCCGCTTGGTGCTGGCCACCACCGCCCGTCCGCGCGAGGCGATGTTGCCGGTGATCACGCCGCGGGAGGCGGCCGGGCGGCTGTTCGAGGCCGAAAGCCAAGCCTGGCCGACCGGTTTGCTGTATGGCGGCGAACGGGCCGGCCTGGAAACCGCCGACATCGCCCTTTGCCACGCCATCGTCACCATACCGGTCGATCCGCGCTTTCATTCCCTCAATCTCGCCCAGGCCGTCGCCATCACCGCCTATGAGTGGCGCCTGACCCAGGCCGACGGCCCGCCGCCGAATTTCACCGCCGCGCCCGAACCAGCCGACCAGGCGGCCGTGCACGGCTTTTATGAGCAGCTTGAGGGCGAGCTTGAGACCGCCGGCTTTTTCCACCCGCCGGAGAAGCGCGCCTCGATGGTCCGCAACCTGCGGGTTGCCTTCGGCCGGGCCGCCCTGTCGGACCAGGAAGTGCGTACCTTACGCGGTGTGGTCACCGCCCTGTCGCGTGGCCGGGGTCGCGTGTTGGCCAAGCTGGCGGCGGCAAAGGCCAAGGCGAAGGGCGAGGCTGGCCCCTCCTAGGCCTGTATGTTCGGGGTTTTCTTGACATCGGCGGGGCGTCCGGTCATATGCCGCCCCTTCCTCGCCCGCCGGTTCGCCGCGCGGGGTTCGGGATATATGACGGGTGATACGTGAGCCGCCGTTGAGATTGCGCCTCCATCCACGGATGGCGCCGGACCGGATCGAAGTGAAAGAGACCTAAGCAGCATGTCGAAACGACATTCGGCGAAATACAAACTTGACCGCCGTATGGGCGAAAATATCTGGGGCAGACCCAAGTCGCCGGTCAACCAGCGCGCCTACGGTCCTGGCCAGCACGGCCAGCGCCGCAAGAACAAGGTTTCGGATTTTGGCCTGCAACTGCGCGCCAAGCAGAAGCTTAAAGGCTATTACGGCAACCTGACCGAAAAGCAGTTTTCCCGCACCTATGAGGAAGCGGCTCGTCGCAAGGGCAATAGCTCCGAGAACCTGATCGCCCTGCTGGAATCGCGCCTGGACGCCATCGTGTATCGCGCCAAGTTCACCCCGACTGTGTTTTCCGCCCGCCAGTTCGTGAACCATGGTCACGTGATGGTAAACGGCAGCCGCGTCAACATCGCCTCCTATCGCGTCAGGGCCGGCGACGTTGTTCAGGTGCGCGAGCGTTCGCGTAACATGGCTCTGGTCCTGGAAGCGCTTCAGCTCGCTGAGCGCGACGTGCCCGACTATATCGAGGTCGATCCCAAGGCCATGAGCGCCAAGTTCATCCGCACTCCGGAGTTGGCCGAAGTGCCTTATCCGGTGAAGATGGAACCAAACCTCGTCGTGGAATTCTACGCCTCCTAGTTTGTCAGCGGGTTGAGTTGATCCGGCTGCCGCGCCCTCCAGCGCTTTGCGGTCCCCCTCCTCCAAAAAGGGGAGGGGAAGCTGGCCTCCAACCCCTTTACTCGCCCTTTGGGGAAATTCTCCCTGGGGGAGGATGGGGGCTCCAGCTTGGCGGCAGGTTTCAGGAAGCCAGGATGCCCTGCTCGGCGAGCAGGGTCTTCAATTCGCCAGAGGCATACATCTCGCGGATGATATCGCAGCCGCCGACGAACTCGCCCCTGACGTAGAGTTGGGGAATAGTCGGCCAGTCGGAATAGCTCTTGATGCCCTGGCGTAGGGCGTCGCTCTGCAGCACGTTCACGCCGGCGAAGTCAGCGCCCAGATGGTCGAGAATCTGGACTGCGGTGGCCGAGAAACCGCAGCCCGGCTGATCGGGCACGCCCTTCATGAACAGCACGACCGGATGTTCCGACACGGTCTTGGCGATGAACTCGTGGGCGGGGTTGTCAGTGGTGGTGGTCATAAGGGTCCGTCTTCGGTGGTGGGCGGCGGTTAGATTATAGAGCTAGGAAGCCGGGCGGCTCCGGTCAAGCCGTGGCGGTTGCGGTCTCAAGCGCCAGAGCATGCAACGCACCCCCCATCTTACCCTTCAGAGCGGCATAGACCAGTTGGTGCTGCCTGACGCGGCTGAGACCATTGAAGGCGGTCGAGACGATTTTCGCCTTGTAGTGGTCTCCGTCCCCCGCCAGATCCTCGATTTCGATCGTGGCGTCCGGGAAAGCTTCCCGCAGGTCGGCTTCGAGGTCGGCGGCGAGCATGGGCATGGCGGTGTCTTTCTCCGGTTCAGGACAAACGGTCCATATAGGCCGGCATCCAGCCCTCGTGAATCTCGCGCAGGCGACCGAGGGGTATGGAGAACAGGGGACCCGAGGCGAAACTGTCGCCGCCCGCCAGCCCGATCCGCGCCGCCGGTACGGAGGCTTCATGAGCCAGGTCGACCAGTTGGTTGGGCTGGTCGGTGGCGATCAGGTAGCGGCCCTGATCCTCGCCCAACAGGAAGGCGTGAGCGTGCAGGGCGCTGGTAGCGTCGATATTGATTCCGACATTGGAAGCCAGAGCCATTTCGGCGGCCGCCGCGACAAGACCACCGTCCGACAGGTCATGCACCGCCTTGATGACCCCAGCCTTGATCAAGCCTCGGACAAAATCGCCGTTGCGTCGCTCGACCGCCAGATCAACAGGCGGGGGCGCGCCATCCTCACGACCCAGACATTCACGAAGGTAGAGACTGGAGCCCAGCTCTCCGCGACTGACGCCCAGCAGGACCAGGGTGTCTCCAGGCCTGACGGACGCAAAATCGGCCCGCACCGCATAATCTTCGATCAGGCCAACGGCGCCTATGGTGGGGGTGGGCGGAATGGCGACGCCGTTGGTCTCATTATACAGGCTGACGTTGCCGCTCACGACCGGAAAGTCCAGGATCCGGCATGCCTCGGCCATGCCCTCGATGGCCCGCACGATCTGACCCATGATCTCCGGCTTCTCCGGGTTGCCGAAGTTGAGATTGTCGGTGACTGCGATGGGGAGGGCGCCCACGGCGGTCAGATTCCGCCAAGCCTCGGCGACGGCTTGCTTGCCGCCTTCATAGGGGTCGGCCGCGACATAGCGCGGGGTGCAATCGCTGGTCATCGCCAGAGCCTTGGCCGAACCGTGAACGCGCACGATTCCCGCGTCGGCGCCGGTGGCTGAGTCCTCAAGGGTGTCGGCCATCACGTGTCGATCGTACTGCTCCCAGATCCAGCGCTTGGAGGCGACATCCGGGCAGGCCATCACCGTCAGCACGGCATGTTCCCAGTCGGCCGGCGCGGGAATATGGGCCGGGTCCAGATGGGGTTGGCGAGGCGGGTCGCTCCACGGGCGATCATAGTTCGGCGCGTCCTCGGTCAGGGGCGCCAGGGGAAGGTCGCAGACCACCTCGCCGTGGTGACGGAGGACGATGCGGCCGGTATCGGTGGTCCAGCCGATGGTGGCCGCGTCCAGGCCCCATTTCTCGAAGATCCGGCGCCCGTCAGCCTCCCGCCCCGGCTTGAGGATGGCCAGCATCCGCTCCTGGCTCTCCGACAGCATCATCTCATAGGCGGTCATGCCCACTTCCCGTTGCGGAACCAGATCGAGATCCAGTTCAACGCCCACCGCACCCTTGCCGGCCATTTCCACGCATGACGAGGTCAGGCCTGCGGCCCCCATGTCCTGGATCGCCGCCACGGCGCCCGAGGCCATCAGTTCCAAGGTGGCTTCGATCAGCAGCTTTTCGGCGAAGGGGTCTCCCACCTGGACCGTGGGACGCTTGGCGTCCGAATTGGCGTCGAACTCGGCCGAGGCCATGGTCGCGCCATGGATGCCGTCGCGGCCGGTTTTCGAGCCAAAATAGACCACCGGCAGGCCGGCGGCCGGGGCGGCCGAATAGAAGATCTTGTCACTGTCGGCGAGACCCACGCACATGGCGTTGACCAGAATGTTGCCGTCGTAGCCCCTGTGAAAGTTGGTCTCGCCGGCCACGGTGGGCACGCCGACGCAATTACCATAGCCGCCAATGCCGGCGACGACCCCCGCCACCAGCCGCCGGGTCCCGGGATGGGCTGGATCGCCGAATCTCAGGGCATTGAGCAAGGCGACCGGGCGGGCGCCCATGGTGAACACGTCCCGCATGATGCCGCCGACGCCGGTTGCCGCGCCCTGATAGGGCTCGATGAACGAGGGATGGTTGTGGGATTCCATCTTGAAGACCACGGCCTGCCCATCGCCGATATCCACCACGCCGGCGTTT
>JAYTXV010000385.1:0-5831 GCA_043742805.1 Caulobacteraceae bacterium
GGCGGAGTCCAGGCGAAGTCCCTTGCCGACGCCATGGAGGCTGAACACCCAAGGCGCGGTGGCCCTGGCCTGACTGGCGCTCCAGTCCGCGGCCAGCGATCCCTGGGTCCCCGGAGCCACGCCCAGCAGGCTGCGGACCTGAGCTTTTCCGGCAAACGAAAGCCCCCCGAACAGGCTATCGCTCCCCTGCCCATCCACGTCGATCGCGACGCCATGAACGGATATTTTTCGCCACAGCACCCTGCCGTCGGTCAGCCAGGCGATCTCGGCGTTGGCGCGGGGCGTCGGGCCCAACAAGGCGGCGGCCGGACTGGCCTTTGGGTCCGCGGCCGCGACGGCCTGAGTATGCAGCGTAATGCCCGTGCTATTACCCGACAGTTGGAAAGGCGCCTCGACCCTTGCGAGGCTGAAAGCGGCCTGCTTGACCGAATCCAGCGTCGCGGCGCCGATCAGCAGCCATGTGGCCCCATCACCGGTCAGATGGCCTGTCGCCTTCGCCGAGCCGAGGCCAGGAAATCCCGCCAGCCTCGACAGATTGCCGACCGACATACCCAAAGCCAGCCCCCCGGGACCGGTCCGGCGATGATCGATATCCACCTCGCCCTTGGCTGTCAGCGTGACGTTGGCGCCCTGACCGTCGAAAGCCATGCCATAGAGCCCCTTTGGCAGGCCAGTGGCCGTGAGATGGAATGAAACCGTGGGCCCAATCCCGTCACGCCAGCCCGACAGCAGCCGCGACGCGGACAACTCGACACGCGCGGAGGCGTCGCCGCCCGATGGCGACCAGTGTCCCGCAGCGGTCGCCGGCGCGGTGGCTCCCACGATCGTCGCCACCGTGAACGAACCTGTGTTCGGCGAGCCGTGAGCCTGCGCGTCGAACAGGAACGGCTGGTCGACATCCAGGCCCAGGCTGCCCGCCAAGGCTCCGCCCGTGGCCTCGCGCGCATGGGCCTCAAGGTCGATTACCTCGCGATTGAAAGTGAATTGGGTCCGCAGAAAATCGCCCGGGTGCGCCAAGCTGAGGGCCGACACCCGTCCGGCAAGGGCGTTTCTCCGCCCCAGGTTTAGCGCCCCGTCGACCTGGTAGTCACCGCGTCTGATGGCGAAGGCCTGGTCGATGATGAGGTGGGTCTTGAAGCTGTCGATCTGGATCGAGACCGGCGAGCGTCTGCCGCCAACGGCCCCGGCTTGGTCCGCCAACAACTGCGGCTGCCGCACCAGCGAAATCGACCCCGCCGACAGGCTGGTCATCCGCACACGACGACCCAGGAGCTCATCCGGCTGCCAGGAAATGCGCAAATCGCGGGCGGACAACCAGACGCCGCGCGAATCAGCGATCTCCAGCCGCGCCAGGGTGAAGTCGCTCCAAGGGTCTCCAGCCAGACCCGCGACCCTCAGCCAGCCCAGGTCGCCGACCCGGACGCCGGTGGCCAGATTGGCGATCATCGCCCGGCCCGTACCTGTGGTTGGGCCATAGCGAACCAGCGCCGCAAACAGGCCCAGGATCACCGCGCAGGCCAGGACAATCTTCAGGCCGACGCGTCTCAAAACGCCTGACCGATGCTGATATAGACCTGGATCGGGCTGTCTCCCCGTCGCGAGTTGACCGGCGTGGCGATATCCAACCGCAGAGGCCCGAAACCCAGATCATAGCGGACACCGGCCCCCACGCCGATCGCGAGGTTATCGAAACCCGGAACCGAAGAGGTTCCTATTCCGCCCACGTCGGCGAACGCGACCAGGCCCCAGCTTCTGGACAGGTGCTGCCGCAGCTCGATCGAGCCCTCGGCCAGCGACAGCCCTCCCTCGGGCGTGTTGTCGGACAATCGAGGTCCGACGGCCTGATAGCCGTAGCCGCGAACCGATCCGCCACCGCCAGCGAAGAAGCGACGGTCGGCGGGAACTCCAGGTATCGAGCCGCCCAGGATCGACCCGAGCTTGACGCGGACCGCTACGATCGGCAGGCCGCCGCCCAGGGGCAGGTAGCCGCTCAACTGCGCCTCGGTCTTCAGATAGCCAAGATTCCGGTCGCCTTCGATCAAGGTCGGGTCGGTCTCGGCGTCGATGCGCCAGCCGCGCGAGGGATTGAGAATACTGTTCGAACGATCCAGGGTGAAAGCCGCCCGGCCGGTGGCGATGAACAGATTCAGGGTTTCACCTACCGGCGTGGCGAGGAGGTTGACCGCAGCCTTCTCCCGCGTCGACGCGAAATCCAACGAACCACCCAGAGATATGGAGTTGGTCAGGTCGGCCCGGCGGATCACATCCAGGCGAACCCCGCCGCCCACGTCGTCATAGGCCGGCGTCCGGTTCCCCAGAAAGCCGCCGCCGATCCGCAGCGTCTGACCGGGGCGGCCCCAGTGTGGCAGATCCTGCTCGAGGTCGAGCTTCTGTTGGATATCGTACAGCTTGGCGGTGAGGATCAGGGCATCGCCGCGGCCCAAACGGTTGTAGGCCGTCCACTTGGCGTCAGCACCGGAACCTTCGGTGGTCGAAAAGCTGGCGCCCAGTTCCAATGAATGTCGCGGCCGCTCGACCAGGGTGACGATCACGGGTCGGGGCGCATTGCGATCGCCCGAGGCCGGTGCCAGGGCCACGGTGGCGGACTCGTAGACGCCAGTCTCCAGAAGCCTCTTCTCCAGCGTGGCGAGCAGGGTCGGTTCATAGGTCGCCCCGGGGGGCCAGGGAGCCAGTCGCGCGACCCAGGCTTGCCTGGAGCGGGTCTTGCCCGTGGATCGAACCTGTCCAAGCTTGACCATGTCGGCCGCTGTGACTCGGATCGTCGGCCTGACCGTGGCGTCGGCGTGATCGACGATCACTTCGCGCGTCTGGATTTCCGCGTCCGCGTAGCCAAGCTGCCGAAGGGCCGCCACCGCCCGTCCCTCGGCCGCCAGGATATCAGCCGCCCGTCCCGGCGCGCCGGGTATCAGACCAAGGGCGCCGAGGGCCTTGGACGCCGCCGAGGGATCGGGTGGTGGCCCGACCCAGTCGATCGTCGGGGCCTGGAGCTTGAAGCGTGGCCCGGGCGTGACCCTGATCAGTGATCGCGGCGAGGGTGTCGCGGCGATGTCAGGGGTCACGACAGATTCATAGTAGCCTTCCGAACGCAGCAGCGCCATCGCGTCCCTGGCCGCGTCGACCGCCCGGCGGCGGGCCTCGAGCGCGCTGCGCGGCGGCGCTCTGGCCTCGCTCAGAGCCAGTTCGATTTCGGCTCGCAACGCGCCGTCGGAGACCCCCTCGACGGCAGCGTTCGGCGCAGCTAGCCCGGGTCCGCCGATCAGCAGTCCCGCGGTGATCAGAACGCCGGCGGAAATGGTGTGTTTCAGCGCCTTCACGTCACCCTTTCAGTCCCGAGCGTCCCTCTAGAGGCCGAGCCCGCCGGAGTCACGCGCCCAAACTTTGGGCTTCGTCCGATGAGGTCGTTGACACCCCACATAGCGGTTGCGCAACCACGGCGCGCCGTGGAGAAGTCGTCTCAAGCATTTTCGTGGCTTCAGGCGGGCGCGTGGTCGACATCCAATCGGTGCAAGACGGTTCAGACTCCATGCGGCGGCCGGAGGATTACCCCGCGGGCCTTGCCTATGACGAGATGTTCGCCGCCGAGGGTGGCACTCGTCCCCACTATCAACTGTTGCACAATCGGATTCGCTCCCTGGGCGCCATGGAGTTGGCTGAACGCCAACAGACGTTGGAGCGATCCTTTCTTCTGCAAGGCATCACCTTCACCGTCTACGGCGCCGATAGCGCCACCGAGCGGATCATTCCCACCGATCTCTTTCCTCGAATCATTTCCGCGCCGGAATGGGCCAAGATCGAAAAGGGGCTGATCCAACGCCTGAAGGCCCTGAACCTGTTCCTCGCTGACATCTATGGCGCCCAGAGAATCATCGGCGACGGCGTCGTGCCTCGCGACCTGATCCTGGGCGCGCCCTCTTATCGGCGCCAGATGCAGCATCTCTATGTGCCCCATAACGCGTATGTGAACGTCTGCGGCAGTGATCTGATCCGCGGGGAGGACGGCGAGTTCTTCGTTCTGGAGGACAACCTACGGGTGCCGTCCGGGGTGTCCTATATGCTGGCCAATCGCGAAGCTGCCAGGCGCACTTTCCCCGGCACCTTCCGCCAGGCGGGCGTAAAACCCGTGGAACGCTATCCCGACCTGCTGCTGACGACGCTGAAATCCATGGCCGGAGACTGGCGTCCAAACCCCCAGGTGGTGGTGCTGACGCCTGGCGTCTACAACTCCGCCTACTACGAACACGCCTATCTGGCTCGCCTGATGGGGGTTCCGCTGGTGGAGGGTCGAGACCTTTCGATCCACGACAACCTGGTCTTCATGCGAACCACCGCCGGCCTGCGGCGTGTCGATGTGATCTACCGGCGCGTGGACGACGACTTTATCGATCCCCTGAGCTTCCGCAGGGATTCGTCGCTTGGCGTGGCCGGACTGTTCAACGCCTATCGCTCGGGCAACGTGGTGATCTGCAACGCCCCAGGCACCGGCGTCGCCGACGACAAGGCGGTCTATGCTTTCGTTCCATCGATCATAAAATACTACCTGGGCGAAGAGGCCATCCTGCCGAACGTCAAGACTTTCCTTTGTCGAATTCCCGCGGAACTGGACCACACCCTGGCCAATCTCGACAAGCTGGTGGTCAAGGCCGTGGGGGCCTCCGGCGGCTACGGCATGCTGGTGGGACCCCACGCCAGCGCTGCGGAGCGGGCCGAGTTCGCCGACGCCCTCAAGGCCGATCCGGAAAACTATATCGCCCAGCCGACCATTCAACTCTCGACCGCGCCCTGTCTGGTGGACGGCAAGATCGAGCCTCGCCATGTCGACCTGCGACCATTCATCCTCTCGGGGGACAAGGTGGTGGTGACGCCTGGCGCCCTGACGCGGGTAGCCCTCAAACGTGGCTCGCTGGTGGTCAATTCCAGCCAGGGCGGCGGGTCGAAAGACACCTGGGTCTTATCCGACGCCTCGCCTCCCTCCGACGACGAACGGGAGTCCGACCGATGATGCTCGCCCGCGTCGCCGACAGCCTCTACTGGGTCGGCCGCTATGTTGAGCGCGCCGAACACTTTTCCCGGTTGGCCTCGGTCATGCTCAACGCCACGCTTGACCGAACCGACGCGGGAACCCAGGCGGCCGAACTGGCCAGGGCCGCCATCGGCGATCGGGAACCCGCCGCCGCCGCAAATCCCTTCGAAGCCGCTCGCGCCCTGGTCCTGGACCGCGAACGTGCGGGTGGGTCGGTGGTCGATTCCCTTTCGCGCGCCCGCGAAAACGCCCGTCAGGTCCGCGACCAGATCACCACCGAGACCTGGGAGCGGCTCAACCTGCTCTATCTTCGCGCCACCGACGCCCGGGCCGAGCACGAATTCGACGCCAACGCTCCCGATTTTTTGGCCAGGATCATTGCCGACCTTCACCTGTTCAAGGGCGCCGCCGACGCCACCATGAGCCATGGTGAGGGCTGGCGGTTCATGGTCACCGGCGTCCACCTTGAGCGGGCGCGGCTGATCGCCCGTTTGCTGACCGTCTGTTTCAGTGGTCACCAGGGCGCCGTGCTCGACGACCATCTGGCCCTGGTCAGCGTGCTGCGCATGGCCTGCGCGCTGGAGCCTTATCTGCGCGCCTACACTGCCGATCTCAACTCCCGCTACATCCTGGAATTCCTGCTGTTCGACGAGGATTTTCCCCGCTCGATCCGCTACTCCACCGACCGGATGGAGGAGCATCTGAACCGTCTTTCCCGAGGCCGCGAGATCGGCCGCGGCAATCCGGCCCGCCTGGCCGGCCGCCTCAACGCTCGCCTTGCCTACACCGA
>JAYTXV010000386.1:0-3238 GCA_043742805.1 Caulobacteraceae bacterium
GACCGACATCTTCGACAACAACAGCTACGCTCACGATCCCCGGCATGATTTCCTGAACTGGTCGATTATCGACACCGGCTCGTTCGACTACGCGGCCGACGCCTGGGGGTTCAGCTATGGCGCGGCGGCCGAGTGGTACGTCGGGCGCTGGACCGCGCGGGTGGGCGTCTTCAACCTGTCCGATGTACCCAACAGCCCGACCCTGGTGAACAATTTCAGTGAATTTCAGGCGCTCGCTGAGCTGGAAGAGCGCCACACACTTTGGGGGCGCCGGGGGAAGATCGAGATCACCGGCTACGTCAGCCGTGGCCGCATGGGCAGCTTCAGCGACGCCATCCGACTGGCGCAGGCGACTGGCCAGCCTGCCGACATCGCCGCCGTGCGCCGCTATCAGGGGCGCCCGGGGGTAAGCTTCAACCTGGAACAACAGGTCAGCGATGATCTGGGTGTCTTCGCCCACGGCGGCGTAGCGGACGGCACGATCGAGTCCTACGAGTTCAGCGATATCGACCGCAGCTTGGCGGCGGGCCTTTCGTTGAAGGGCGCGCACTGGGGCCGCCCCAAAGACACTTTCGGCGCCGCCGTGGTCGTCAATGGGATTTCCAAGGTCCACGAGCAATTCCTGAATGTTGGCGGTCTAGGCATCCTTGTTGGGGACGGCAAGCTGCCGCACCCCGGGCCAGAGGCGATCTTCGAAGCCTACTACGACTGGGCCGCCTACGGGCCAGCCCACGTCAGCGTCGACTACCAGTTTGTCGATAACCCCGCCTACAACCGGGATCGGGGGCCAGTGTCGATCCTGGCGGCTCGCATCCACGCTCAGTTCTAGACACCCGGCACGCTTCACAAACGAACGGAAGTGATCGTGATGATAACCGTAAAGCAGCATTCACCGTACGATCGCCTGGCGGCGGCTTTGCCGCCTGGGATCTATTTCACCATCGCCGGCCAGGTTCTCAAATTCGCTCGGGGTCTCGTTCGCGGCGGCTTCATTGAGGCTTCCGGCCTCTGCACGGCATTGACTTGGTCCAATCATCTATCGCGTGCCGGGATGCAGTCGTGGCGGTTACGCCGGCGTTGGCGAGATCGATAGAGCCAAGCCGGGAGGCAGCTATGCACAAGCTATTTGAATTCGACTCCGACGCGTTCTGTGCGACGGCGATCTGCCTGGGCGCGGCCTTTGTGCTGGGCTGTCTGATTGGACTCGAGCGGCAGATCCGCCAACGGAACGCTGGTCTGCGAACCGTGGTCCTAGTGGCTGTGGGCTCGGCGGCCTTCGTCCATTTGGGTGGGCGGCTCTTCGGGGCGGAGGGCCAGACCCGGATCATCGCCTATGTGGTCTCAGGCATCGGCTTTCTCGGCGCTGGTGTGATCATGAAAGAAGGGGCGCAGGTTCGGGGACTCAACACCGCAGCGACCCTCTGGAGCTCCGCAGCGGTTGGCGCCTTCGCCGGCGGTGGACTTCTGGCGGAATCCGCCATCGTCACGGCTTTCGTGCTGGGCGGCAACACGCTGCTGCGGCCGTTGGTGAACTATATCAACCGACGTCCGATTATTCCGGGTGAGACCGAAGCGCTCTATCGCGTACATATTGTCTGCGCACCAAGCGACGTCTCGGAGGCTCGCGACCTCCTCTACGAAGAGCTGGAGCGCCACCATTATCCAGTCCGAGAAATCGAGACGCTGTCCGAAGGCGAAGAACTCGTCGAACTCGCCGCCGTGCTCGTACCCACAACCGCCAATCCCGAGGACCTGGACGCCATAACCACGCACCTAGCGAGACACGACAATATTGACAGCGCAACGTGGACCGTGAGCACCACGTCCTGACCCACACGGGCCGGCCGTGCATTAGTTGCGACTAACCCCTTCACTTCAAAACCGGGCACCGAGCTCGAGGTCAGGCCACGACGGCGATACCAATCGCCGCCACGATGCAGAAGGCCACGACCAGGATGGGCGCAATGCGCCAGCGCTCCAGCAGCATGAAGGCGATCAGCGCTATGGTGAGATCGCGCGCGTTCAGGATCGCGCTCGTCCAGATCGGGTTGTAGAGCGCCGCGCCGAGCACGCCCACGACGGCGGCGTTGACGCCAGCCAGCCCGCCTCGGGCCGTCGGGTGATGGCCGATCCAGTTCCACAAGGGCAGCGCCGCCAGAGCGACGAGCATTCCCGGAAGAAAGAGGAAGACCAGCGCGACCGATGACCAGAGGAGGCTCTCACCAACGCTCGACCCGTGCGGCGCCACCAGGACGCCAAGGTAGGCGGCGAATGTGAACAACGGCCCCGGTACGGCCTGGGCCGCGCCGTAGCCCGCCAGGAAGGTGTTGTCCGACAGCCAGCCTGCTGGAATCAAGGCGTCACGCAGCAGCGGCAGCACCACGTGCCCCCCGCCGAAGACCAGCGCTCCAGCCTTGTAGAAGATCGCCGCCATACCAACCATGGAGCGGGGCGCGGCCTGCGCCGCCAATGGCAGGCCGATCAGCAGCAACAGGAACATGGTGCCGGCCGCCAGCCCCGTGCGGCGTCCGATCGGCAGGCTCGGCGGCGCGGCCGACCCTTGCGCTTCATGACAAAGCAACATGCCGCCGACAGCGCCGGCCACCAACGCGAGGAGTTGCGTAAGCGGCCCGCCGATGAGGAGCAGCATCGCCGCAGCCAGCAGCGCCAGCGCCAAGCGGCGCAGGTCGGGGCAAAGCTTGCGGCCCATGCTCCAGACCGCCTGGGCGACGACCGCGACCGCGACCAGCTTTAGGCCATGAAGGGTCGCCTGGGCGAGCGGCCCGGTCAAGCGCGGCGCTAGCCAGGCGAAGGCGAACATGAGCATCGCCGACGGCAGGGTGAATCCGAGCCATGCGGCCAAGGCGCCGGCCCAGCCTGCGCGGCGCAAGCCAACCAGAAAACTCACCTGGCTGCTGGCGGGTCCCGGGGCCATCTGGCACAGGGCGACCAAACCGGCATAGTCGTCGGCGGATAGCCATCGTCGCCGTTGGACGAACGTGCGCTCGAAATAGCCCAGGTGGGCTATCGGCCCGCCGAACGAGGTTAGACCAAGCCCGAGGGCGACTGCGAATACCTCGGCGGCGTTGCCTTTCGCAGGAGGCGCAATGCCCTCGGCGGGTTTTGTTAGCCCAAAAATGGTGCTGTCAGTCCAACGGCAACTTGTCTCTGCTTGGGCGCAATGGGCCCAAACCCAACTACCCTTTAGGCCATGACTGAGCGCCACTCAGCCAGTGCG
>JAYTXV010000387.1:0-3472 GCA_043742805.1 Caulobacteraceae bacterium
CCGCCGCGCCGCCGGTCGTGCCGGCGCCCAGCAGGACGAGCCGCCGGCCTTTCGTGCGCGAGGGTGAGGAGGACATGGTGGCGCTTCCGGTTTAGGAACTCTAAAAGGTTTTAGTCTGTTTGAAGAGGCTTCAACAGTTGCCAAATGGAGCCAGTCCCCATTCCGCAACCCAAGGACTTCTAGTCAGGGCGCCAGGAAAACTATGGAGTCTCGTCGGCGATTGCCGCCTCTCAACGCACTTAGGGCCTTCGAATCGGCTGCCCGCCACCTGAATTTCAGCCGCGCGGCCGATGAGCTTTCGGTGACCCCGGGCGCCGTCTCGCAGCAGATTCAGAACCTGGAAGACTATGTCGGCGCATCGCTGTTCAAGCGCACATCCCGTGGCCTGCTGCTGACCGACTCGGCTCAGACCGCCCTGCCCGCCCTGCGCGAGGCGTTCGATCGGCTGGCCGAGGCCTCTTCCCTTCTCACCGCCGCGGTGGACGGCCGGCGCCTGACGATCACCGCCCCGCCCTCGTTCGCCGCCAAGTGGCTGGTGCCTCGCCTGGGGGGGTTCGAGGCGGCCTATCCGCAGGTGGATGTGTGGATGTCGGCCGATATTGCCGTCGTGGATTTCGCCTCGACCGACGTGGATCTGGCCATCCGCTACGGCGCCGGGCCCTATCCGGGACTGGAGGTCATCCGGCTGATGGGCGAATCGGTGCTGCCGGTGATGAGCCCCGAACTGATGGCCGCCAATCCGATCAGCGTGCCGTCCGATCTCGCCGGTCATGTGCTGTTGCACGACGGATCGCCGGTGGCCGACGAGAGCTGCCCCGATTGGGTGATGTGGCTGGCCGCCCGGGGCATCCGTGGTTTCGACGCCAGCCGGGGACCGCGCTTCAACCAGTCGAACCTCGTCATCGAGGCGGCGGTGGCCGGCCGCGGCGTGGCCCTGGCCAAGCGCGCGCTGGCGCAGGACGACCTCGACGCCGGCCGGCTGGTGGCGCCGATGGGCATCGCGACGTCGGTGGACTTCGCCTATTATGTCGTTCATCCCAAGGCCAAGGGGCGGCTGCCACAGGTCAAGGCTTTCGTCGGCTGGATCAAGGCCGAGGCCATCGCCCATGACGCGGCCCTGGAGATGATGGACAACGGCGCGGGGATTTGACCGGCCCGGCGCCACGCGCCCGATCCTTCCTTGCGCTTCGCGCTTTTTTGAGTATGGTCCGCCGCCTCGCGCCAGGGTGATCTCAAGGGTCCAGGCGCAAGCGCGGGTGCATAGCTCAGTTGGTAGAGCAGCTGACTCTTAATCAGCGGGTCGTAGGTTCGAATCCTACTGCACCCACCACCGCATGAGTCGCGATCAGCTTCATTCCAGACGGTTCGGAGAGTCGGGTTCGTCTGGAAACAGCGGCTTGCGGCTGGGCGTGTTGAAGATCGAACAGCGCGCCCGCCTTGGGCGCCCCTCGGGGGTCCAGTCCTCTCCGGTCCAGAACCTCCAGTCGGGCGACAGCTGCAGATCATCGCAGAGGCGCTCGACCATTTCGCCCAGGGGTTTGTCACCCAGATCGTCATAGGCGCTGTCCTCGTCGAGGCGTTCGATCATCGCCTCCATCAGGTCGCAATATTCGCTGTCGGTCTTGGCTTCGCTGTCGATTACCGCCGTGACCCGGTCCCACACCTTGTCGCGGGCCGCCGTGTGGCGTTCCTCGTTGGCGACGCCGTCGCGACGCTTGCGCTCGGCGGGGCGGGTCTCACGTGAGCCGATCTCGCCGGCCTGAAGGACCCGTAGAGTCTCGTCGGCTTTGATCTCCAGATTGACGGTCAAGCGGACGGCGCGGGAGAGACTGGCGAACGCGGCGGCGGGGTCGAAACGCGGCGCTTTCGAAGCCTGAGGCTTTGCGGAAACGTCAATTTCACCCTTGACCACATTTGATACGGTGGCTGCTTCCTCGTCGGCCAGGACCAGCCGATGCAGAACCCTGGTGATATCGAGACCAATCGCCGTCAGCTCTTCGAGATCACGCAACCGGCGCTGGGCGCGGAGGACGGCGGGGCCGAGAATGTCGCTATCGTCGTTCACAGCCGGATCGCCGGCGGACGGCGCGGGGGAGAACGGCAGGACGGAAATGGTCGCGGCGCTGGGCATGTCGATGAAGATAGACTATTGCGTATTGCAATTCAAGGGGCCGATAGCGATTAGTCTTTTCGCCGGCGGCACGCTGGCTAAGCCCGCCTTCCCAGACCACCTGCGCGGCGGAGCGGTGGCTTTTGGGAATAGTGTCGCTTTGAAAATACTTCGGCCTATACGAGGGGCATCGAGGAGCAAGCGGTCTACGCGGCGCTCAACGATCTGAAAGAACGCGATGTCCATCGCCCTTGGCTCACCGTGGTGGGAGCGACCTGATTTCGAAAATAGATGTCGCGAGCCCGACCAATCGCACCTGTCCGAACGCCTGGCCCCAATCCAAGTGAGACAAGGGAGGTTCCGGCATGGAGTTGGAGTTTAGCGACGGCGCAGCGGATTCCACGCCAAACCTTACCGCGTGCGATCAGGAACCCATCCATATACCGGGGTCGATCCAGCCCCACGGATTGCTGCTGGTCGCCGATGCCTCGACCCTCACGATCATCGGCGGCGCCGGGGACATACAGGGACGGCTGCGACCGGAATGGTTGGGGTGTCCGCTGAGCGAGCTACTGCGGCAGGATTTGGCGGCGGGTCTCGACTCTTGGCCCGAGGGCATGGTGGTTTCACTGCAGGCCATCCAAGGGGCGCGAGAGCTGTTCGACGCGGTGGGTCGCCGAATAGCCGACACGTTCACCGTCGAGTTGGAACCAGCGCCGGCCCACACCCTGTCCGCCGCCGCGGTGTTGGCCCGGCTGGAGGCCGCCAACCAAAGTTTCGAACAGGCGAGCGACTTGCGTGATCTCTGCGAGCGCGCGGCTATTGCGTTTCGAGGCCTGACGAATTTCGACCATGTTATGGTCTACCGCTTTCTTGATGACGGCGCCGGCGTGGTTCTGGCCGAAGACCGCGACGCGGAGAGCCCCTCTTTTCTCAATCACCACTTTCCGGCATCGGATATTCCCCAGCAGGCGCGGGCGCTGTACGTGCGCAACCGGATCCGGGTCATTCCCGACGTCGACTACGCACCGGCGCCGCTGGTCTCCGGGTCAAGCGAACTAGCAGTTCTGGATATGAGCGATCTCGCGCTCAGAAGCGTTTCGCCCATCCATATTCAGTATTTGAAGAATATGGGTGTCGGTGCGTCCGCCTCGGTCTCGATCGTCAGAAACGGCGTGCTGTGGGGGCTGTTTGCCTGCCACAACCAATCGCCAAGAAATATAACCTATGACATCCGCTTGGCCTGCAACGCCCTCGCCGACGGCCTTTCCCGCCAAATCCACGCCCTTGACGAGGCCGAGCACTATCACGAACAGATTCGGCTTCGGTCGCTGGAAGACGCCGTCGTCGTCCGGTTAGGCG
>JAYTXV010000388.1:0-6541 GCA_043742805.1 Caulobacteraceae bacterium
GCGGCGCACCCTCGGCGTAATCTTCCATGACGCGGCCTGAACCATCGACCCGCCCCGACCCCCGATGCTCGATGTCGCCGGACACGGACCGCTGCCGCGCGGGGCTGCCCGGCCCCTTGGCCTTCGCAGACGCGGATTGCGTGAGGTCGATTCTCGCCGCGTCGGGCTTTGGTTCGGTCGCCATCGAGCCCTTCGACATGCGGCTCGGCGGGGCGACGCTCAGCGCAGCACGCCCGCCGCGTCCAGGGCCGCCACCTTCGCCTCGTCATAGCCGAGGAAGTCGTTAAGCACTTCGCGCGCGTCGCGACCAAAGTGCGGCGCGGCGCGGCGGTACTGGGCCGGTGTTTCGGAAAGCGTAAAGCGGCTGGCCTCGATCACGCTGTCGCCGCCCAGCGGGTGCGACAGGCGCACGAAGTGTCCGCGGGCGATAAGTTGCGGATCGGCCACCATGTCGGCGCTGTCGGCGGCGCGGTGGACCGGGATCGCCAGGGCCTGCAGGTGGCGCTCGATGGCGGCGACATCCCGCGTCCGGGTCCAGGCCTCGACCAGCGCTTCCAAACGGTCCTCATTCGCCTTGCGTCCCGCCAGGGTGGAGAAGGCGTCATCCACGGTCTCGCCGCCGATCAGGCCCGCCAGCCTTGACCACTCGGCATCGTCACGAACGGCGATCGCCACCCATCGGTCCTGGCCGGCGCAGGCGAACACGCCGTGGGGCGCGAACTGAGGATCGCGATTGCCGACAGCGGTTGCGACGCGGCCGGTGGCCGCCGTATCGGCCACTTGAGGCGCCAGGAACTGAATCCCCGCCTCGGCCTGGGAGATGTCCAGCCAGCAGCCCTCGCCGGTGACCCGTCGGTGGTCGAGCGCGGCCAGAAGCGCGACCAGACCGAAGCGTGGCCCGATAAAATCTGTATACGGACCATAGGGGCCGATCGGCGTCCGCCCCTCTCGTCCGACGATCGCCTGATAGCCGGCCATGGCGGCGCCGACATTGCCATAACCGCCCAGCGTGGAGGCGGGGCCGGTCTGGCCCATCAGAGACGTGGAGACACCGATCAGCCGTGGGTTGGCGGCGCTCAGGCTGTCCGGCGACAGGCCCCACCGCGCCAGCTGGCCCGGCACGAAGCTCTCCACCAGCACGTCGGCCCAAACGGCCAGATCGCGAACCACGGCCTGGCCTTCGGGCCGGGAGAGGTCGAGCGCCAGGCCCAGCTTGCCGGTGTTGTAGGTGTCATAGAGCGCACAGCGCTGAGGGTCGGGCTGCCCGCCTGGGAACGGACCCATCAGCCGCGCGGTTTCGATCCGCACCGACGATTCCACCCGCACCACGGTGGCCCCGAAATCCGCCAGGACCCGCCCCAGCGCCGGCCCGGCCACCACCCAGGCGAGGTCGAGAACCTTGAGGCCCTCGAGCGGCCGGGGTGTGGCTGCCCCCATCTCTCCCTTTGGGCGGTCTTCGCTCAGGGTAGGCGGAGGGCGAAGCGGTGGAGGTGGCTGCAGCCCGGCGAACACTTCGTCATTGTGTTGCCCAACATCCGGCGCTCCCCGCAGCGGCGCGAACATCCCCTCCGGCCCCACCGCGAACCGGCCGGGCAGGGTGCGGGACACACCGCCCTCGTTGACGGTGACGAAATAATCTCGCGCCTTCAGGTGGTTGCTGGCCAGCAGGTCGGCCATGGTTTTGACCGGCGCCAGCAGCAGATTGCGGGCTATGGCCTCGCGCTCCAGGTCCGCCTTGGTCCGGGGCGCCAGAAAGTCGGCCACGGCCTCCCGGGCGGCCTCGATTTCGACCATGACCGGATCGTCGGCGGCGGGACGTATCGGTATTGCCGTCCAGTCCCAATCGGCGAACTGCTTCGGCAAGGCGCCCTCGGCCTTCATCCAGGCGAACAGGCTGTTGGTGCGCGGGCCGCCGGGTCCGCCGCCGATCATCATCTCCACCAGCCCATCCTTGACCCGCCATTTGGGTCCGCGCGGCTGGGGCGTTCCATCTGGTCCAGCGGTCCGCTTCGGCTGTGGTGGAAAGATGTTGTAGTTCGGGTGACCCACGGCGGCGGCGGTGATGCTGGACAAGGTCGCCGGGGTCACGCTCTGCTGGACCGAAATGTCCACGTGCTGGCCCCGGCCCGTCGTCAGACGCGCGAAATGGGCGATCAGGGCGGCCGCCGCCGCGTCGGCGGCGCCGTGCAGCCAGGCCTGCGGCGCGCTGATCCGCAGCGGCGGTCCCTCGCTGTCACGGTGTGGGAACAACGGCCCGCCGGCCGCCCACAGCGTCAACTCGGAGGCTGCCCAGTCGCGCTTGGGTCCGTGCCAGCCGAATGGAGTGATGGAGACGTGGATCAGGCGCGGGTGGCGCGCTTTGACGGATTCGGGATCCAGTCCCAGAGCCGCCATGTCAACGGGGTCCGCCGACTCGATCAGAAAATCCGCGCCGTCCAGCAGTCGCTCGAGCTGCTCCCGGCCCGCCGGGGTTTCCAGATCGAGGGTGACGCTCCGCTTGCCCGCCGCGAAGGCCGACCAATAGAACGACCGGCCACGGTCATCCACTGGCGCCAGGCGCCGCGCACTCAATCCGCCCGGCGGTTCGACCTGGACGACATCCGCCCCCAGCTTCGCCAGCATCTGCCCAGCCAGCAGGCCGCGCCCGTCGGTGAGGTCGACGACCCGATACGGAGCGAGCCAGCCGGTCATGCGATCTAGAAATCCTCCAGGGCCGGTTCGGCCATGTGGTTCAGAAATGTCTCGTAGGTCCAGGGCCAGGAGGCGACGCGGCTCTGGTCATCGACATACCAGATCTTGCAACCGCTGGCCCAGCCCGTGTCCCTCAGCTTGGCGATCAGGGCCTCGGGCTTCGGGGCGACACCGCCTCGGCCCTTGATCGTCATCGACCGAATGCAACGCCCGTCAGCCTCGCCCCCGCGACTGGCTCCCGGCGACATATTGCATTGCCGCCGGCGTCAGGGCGAAGTGGTCGTCCTCGGTGGGAGCGGGGCGTTCCACCACGGCCAGGGGCGGCGGTGCGCCGTCGAGCACGCGGAACAGGCTGTCGTCACGCTCGTCCCAGATGATCGCCATCTCGCCCAGCCGGGCCGCGTCGGCGCCTAAATCTTTACGCACCTTGGGTTCGGCCAGGCGCGCGGGGCTGATGCGCAGCATCACCCGTCCGCCGCCCATGTCGTCGCGCAAGTCGGCGTATTCGAGAACCGCGTTGATCAGGGCGCCGGAGGGCGGCTGGCGCAGGCGGGTGGTGGTCTTGCCGCGGTTCGTGGCGGTCTTGAAGCGGGGGCGGCGGGCGATGAAGGCGACCATTGGGAGGCTCCTGGGCTTGAACGTGCAACCACGTCTAGATGGAGCCTGCGTCAGAAACGGTCGTAAGTTTGCTTGAAAGCTTGAACGCGTTCTGAACTCCTGCCAGTGTAGGTGACGGGTGGGCGCTCATGAATGCATCTGGCGCTCGGGTCCTAAGGCCAGCGCTAACTTGGCCAGATCTGGAGATCACCGGTTTGAGCCCGACGGTCGCTCTGGCGATACAACCCTTGAGCCGCCGCGAGGCCGGCAAGGCCGAGCGCCGACGCCAGATCATCCGGGCCGCCCGGGATCTGATCCGCGAAACCGGCAACGCCGGGCTCTCGATGCGTGGCCTGGCCGCCAGGGCCGGTGTCAGTCTGGCGACACCCTACAACCTGTTCGGGTCCAAGCGGGCGATCGTCGTGGCGGTGCTGCAGGATGTCCGGGAGTTCCAGGAACGCTTCTCCACGCTTCAGGCCACCGATCCGCTCGAGAACATCTTCGCCGCCCTGGATCTTTCCCTGCAGTACTATGTCGGTGATCCCACCTTTTATCGGACCCTGTGGTCGGCGGTGTTCGATACCTCCGACGGGGTGCGGGGCGAGATCCTCAGCCCCAAGCGCGACGCCTTCTGGCGGGGTCTGGTCTTCGACGCGGTGCAGTCTGGGGCGATCGCCGGCGAGGTCGATCCCTACCTGTTGCTGCGCCACCTTGAATCGGTGCTGCGCTCGGTGATGTTCGACTGGGTGGTGGGCGAGATCAGCCCGGCGCGGCTCGGCGCCATGGCCCGGCACGGCTATGCCTTGGTTTTGCTGGGCGCCGCCGCCGGTGATTGGCACGGCCCGTTGCGGGCGCGAGTGCTGGAGGCGCAGGCGTCGCTGGCCGCCGCGGCGTGACCGGCCTGTTGCTTAAATGTGTCAGTGCCCCGTCCATCCGCTCGTGGCCGCCCGTGCGTGCTCCAAGGCCGCTGGACATGAACTTATAACGCGATCTAATTCCCCTGGAATACAGAACCAGTTTGAAAGCGGGCGCTTCGCCCACAGCTCTCGGACCGGCGATAAACCGGCTTCGGCGAACCGAAGCCTTCAGGAGGAGGAAACGTCTTGTCACGTCACAAGCTGGCGCTTTTCGGCGCCGCAGCCACGGCTGCCATTTTCGCGATTCAATCCAGCCCGGTAATCGCGGCCGCCGCAGCTGCGGCAGTCGTGAACAATGCAGGGGCCGGTATCGACGAACTGGTGGTCACCGCGCAGAAGCGCGAGGAAAACATCAATAGTGTAGGCCTGTCGATCCAGGCCGCCAGTGGCGATAAGCTGCAGAAACTTGGCATCACCAGCACCGAAGATCTTCAGAAGATCGTTCCGGGCTTTCAGTCCACACCGAACTACTACGGGACTAGCGTCTTCACGATCCGTGGCGTCGGCTTTCAGGACACCTCCCTGGCAGGCAACCCGACCGTAAGCGTTTATCTCGATGAAGCGCCACTGCCGTTCTCGGCCCTGACCAACGGCGCCACTTTGGACCTGCAGCGCGTCGAAGTGCTCAAGGGTCCGCAAGGCACCTTGTTCGGCGAAAACGCCACCGGCGGCGCGATCAACTATGTCGCCAACAAGCCCGGCCAAGCCTTCGATATGGGCGTTAACGCCAGCTACGGCCGCTTCAATGATGCGGATATCTCCGGTTTCGTGAACCTGCCGATCAACGACACACTGGCCGTTCGCTTCGCCGGCCGGCTCAACAAGAGCGGCGAATGGCAGCATGGCTATGGTCCCACGGCCAGCCAGTCGCTTGGCGGCAAAGATTTCCTGAATGGGCGTTTTTCGGCGCTCTGGCAGCCGACCAGCAAATTCAAGGCCCTGCTGACTCTGAACAGCTGGCAGGACAAGGGCGCCACCCAGGCGGGCCAACTCTACGGCATTGCCGAATTGAGCCATCTGGCGCCCCTTGCCCCGAGCATTCTCAATTATCCCCTGGCGCCACATAATGATCAGGCGGCCGGTTGGAACACCTGCGTCAACAACAGTCCCTATGACCCTATCGCCAATCAGAGCGGCGCCGTCTCGAACACGGGTCCTCAAGTCCCCACCAACATTCCGGGCGTGTTTGAATCCGAGGGGCCTGGCTCGACGGTGCAGCAGGGCGGCCAGCCGACCAGTTGCGACCCGCTACGCAAGAACAATACCTTTTTCAGCAGTGCGCTGCGGATGGACTACGATCTCGGCAATGACATGTCGGTCACTTCGCTGACTTCGTTCGAGCGCTTCAGCCGCCACGCGGCGATCGACGGATCAGGGATGGCCATCCAGGATTATCAATCGCTTCAGCACGGCAAGCTCACCAGCGTCTACCAGGAGCTGCGTGTTTCGGGTAAGTTCAACGGTAAGGGTTCTTGGACTGTTGGCGGAAATTACCAGTATGACCACACCTGGGACCAGTTCCTACAAACCTACAACGCTTCGACCGCTAGCCCGACACTGTTCCTTTACGATACCCAGCAACCGTTCAGCACGGCTTTTGGTCTCCCCTTGGGTCCAACCAAGCCGACCGACGTGCAAACCAACAACACCTATGCCGCATTCGGACACGTCGAATATCCGATCTTGCCGACCGTCACCATCCTTGGTGGCGTGCGCTACACAGAAGCTGACAAGCTAGGCGGAGTGTGCGGCAACGACGGGGGCGATGGAACCTGGGCGAACGTCGCCTATCTCCTGCAGATATTCGAAGGCAGCAAGTCTCCCGTACTTTCGCCGGCCGGCAGCTGCGCTTCTACAGGTCGGGCTCCGACTTTCAACTCGCCGCCGAATGGTGGATTGTTCTATGCGACCCTGAACCAGCACAATGTAGCCTGGCAGGCTGGAGTGAACTGGAAGCCGCTCAACGACACCCTGCTATATTTCAACGTCAGCCAGGGTTATAAAGGCGGTTCATTCCCGACGGTAGCGCTGGCGACGATCCAGCAGATCAATCCTGTCGTTCAGGAAGGCCTGTTGTCTTATGAAGTGGGTGTCAAAACGGCTCTGCTCAACAGGCAGCTTCAGGTAAACGCCGCTGCTTTCTACTACGATTATAGCAACAAACAGATCCTGGGCTCGGTCGCCGACGTTCTGTTCGGCGCGCTTCCCTCGCTGGTCAACGTTCCCCAGTCCCACGTCATCGGCTTCGAAGTTTCCGGCGCCTATGCGCCCGATTGGCTACGCGGACTGACGATCACCCCGGCGATCAGCTACCAATATAGTCGGGTCGATACATC
>JAYTXV010000389.1:0-14828 GCA_043742805.1 Caulobacteraceae bacterium
CCCGCGTTAGGGACTTTAGTTGCGGGCAAGAACCTCCGCCCAGCTGCTAGCTTCCTAACTCTTTTGGCGAGTGTTCCGATCACCTTTGACTATTATTCCTTTTGTGATCAAGATGACATTTGGCTTCCACAAAAACTATCCAGCGCTGTGGAAAAGCTATCGGCGCTGCCTGCGGAGGAACCTTGTCTCTATTGCGCCGAGGCTACAATCGTTGATCTTGATCTGAAGCCGCTCGGTCAGACAACAATTAGAGGGACAGGACGATTCGACGAGACGGTGTTTGCTAATACAGTGTGCGGAAACACATTGGTCATGAACAATGCTGCTGCGCTGCTTGTTCGCTCGCGGAGTCCCAACCGCTCTGTGATTATGCACGATTGGTGGTGCGCGCTTGTAGTGTCCGCCTTTGGACACATCGTGTGCGACACTCGGCCTATGGCGCTCTATCGTCAACATCAGGGTAACACCCTAGGGACCGCTCCGGGTCGGATTCCGGGACTGCTTGTCCAGTTAAGGGCATTCTTGCGCGATCCGCAAAGTTTCTATCCAATCCACGCCCAGACTACGGAATTTCTACGATTGTTCAGTGACCGGCTCGGCCCAGCCGATCGGAAGCTCGCTGAGGCGCTGGTGGCTTCGCGTGGGTCGCTGACAGCGCGCGTCCGATATGCAACTTTCGGACGAATTCCTCGGTCGGACCTATGGGGCGCCCTCGGCACTCGCTTCCTCATCGCAGCCGGTTGGTATTGACCCATCGGGCCGGGTGATGGAAAGCCAAGCGACAACCGATGTCGGCTGGGCTACCTCCTTGGAAACGCTTGGCGCGCTCGCCTCGTGATCCATCCGACTGATTTAGGCTAATAAAAGGTCACAGTGCCCTTGGGGTCACTTCCGCCTGCAAAGGCAAAAAACGTGCGCGGCAAGATATTAGGTCGGGGCCGAGTGGCTGGCGGCATCGAACGGTTCACCCGGGGCCTTGGTCCGACATTGCTTTTCGGATTGGTAGCTCATGTTGGCGTCGCGGTTATCGGCATGCTGGCCATTCCATTCTATCTGAGTCTGATGGGGGCCGAGGCCTATGGACTTGTCGGCTTCTATTTGATCCTTCAGGGGTGGATGCTCTTGTTTGATCTCGGCCTAGGGCCTGCTGTCGGTCGTCAGCTCTCACGCTATCGCGCCGGCGCCCTGAACGCTGATGAGGCGGCTAGTCTTTTTGGAACAGCAGAAACTATTTTTCTGATCGGCGGGCTTATCGCCGGAATAGCTTTTTACTTCTCGATGGGCTGGATCGCCCGCCACTGGTTAGGTTCTTCCCGACTACGAGCCGACCAGGTCAAGATCGCATTGCAGCTTGCCGGATGTCTGCTGGTGCTCAGGTGGCTGGCGGGAGTGTACCAAACCGCCCTGGTGGGACTTGAACGCCAAATCGCGGTCAACGCTGTTGCACTTGTGGGAGCCATCGCGCGAAACGGCGGGGCGGTGGTCGCTCTCACTATGGTTTCCCATTCGCCGACGATGTTCTTCGGCGTATGGGCTGCCGTCACCTTGATGGAAGCGGTCGCCAACAGGCTGTTGCTTTTGCGCGAAATGCCCCGCAACCGCATTCAGTGGCGTCGAGGTTGGCGACTCTTGACCAGAGAGTTTAGCTTTGCCGCCGGGCTTACATTTAGCGCTGCAGTATATTTCACCATCGGTGCAGCCGACAAAGCGACGTTATCCCATACGCTTCCTCTCAGTGCATTCGGGATCTTTACGCTCGTGGTTTCGATATGCGCGGGCATCACCGTGGTCGTCCCGCCGATGGTTCAGTCGTTCCAGCCACGGCTCACATGGCTCCTGGCTCAGAACAAGAGAGCGGAGTTCGTGGAGGTATATCGGCTGTCGATCTCGCTGATTATCGTCGTCGTGGCCGGGTTGGCGGGAACGATCGCTGCCAGACCAGAGCTTGTTGTCTACGCCTGGACTGGCAATCGCGAAATTGCTCGAAGCCTGGGACCTACCTTGACTTTCTTCGCGATCGGTAGCGGCATCGCTTCATTCCTATACCTGCCCTACGTGCTTCAATTTTCCCAAGGCCTCGTCCGGCTGCATCTCCTTGGGAATTTACTTTTTGGCGCCATCTGGGTGCCTGCGGCGATATGGGCGGCGCTTACGTTTGGAACCGTGGGCGCGGGTATCGTCTGGCTCTGCGGCAATCTGCTTTATCTTTTGCTTTGGGTTCCGGTAGTACATCGGAGGTTATTGTCGCCGGAAGAGCGGCACGGCCTTGGTCCCCAGACTTGGCTGCGTGTCGCCTTGCTAGCGGCCCTGTTGGCGGCGACGCGGATGGTCGCCACTGACACATTCGACCGCCCGCAATCTCTTGCTTTCCTTGCGGCAACTAGCGCGTCGATTATGGCTGTAGCAGCAGTTTCATCCCGCGAACTGCGGGATCATTTGATGGCTATCGTTCGAGGTTCCAGCGCGAGTATTCGGTGAGGCGCCTATTTTCTCGCAATAAGAGCGAGCTCCGACCCTTCTGACCTTCCATGAAGAACATCCCGTGTCATGCGCGATTCGATAACCTTAGATTCGAACCAGAGCCGCAAGACCACCCAGAACCCCAAGGGGCGCCCGTCAGCCGCGATTGAGGTGCTGGCGATATGCATAAAGCTCGCGAGGTGGGCCGTTCGCTTTACGCGAACGTCGCGAAAGCCGACGTCCGACGCCAATTTGGCGAGATTATCCGAGTTGAAAAGTAGTAGATGGCGGGGCGGTTCGAGGCCCCTCCAATTTCTTCCGTGACGATCCAGCAGCTCGGAGCGAGCATTTGGGGTCATAGTCACAATTACGCCGCCTGGCTTCAGGACGCGGCGGCATTCGGCCAAGAAGGCCCTTGGATCATGTACATGCTCTAGGACATGACTAGATGTCACTACGTCGAAAGAGGCGTCGGCAATGCCAGCCGATCCGATGTCGCCTTGAATTACATCCAACCCCCTCGCGCGCGCAGCTTTTACGGCAAGGGGATCAATTTCCACCCCGCTTGCGCGTAAACCCAGACCGTTAAGGAAAGCAATTCCGTTTCCGTCACCGCACCCGACATCCAAAACGCGCGCACCCTGCCCAATTTCGCTTGCCTGTAGGTGACTAACAATCGCGTCCGCGTGGTCGGCTAATCCCGGGTACATTCGAGCCGCCAACGCACACACTGCCGAAAGTACAGGCGTAGGCCGGCCGAAACCATACATTTTAGCCGCTCGCTCGCGGGCCACGCGCCGGATCGCCGCGCCCAAAATCTTTCCGAGCACACCCTGACTTCCGTGGGTGTAGTAGGTTCGATACGCCTCGCCGATAGTGGCTTCGGTCGGTCTGGGATCAAGCCACAGCGCCCAGCAAGCGGGGCACCGTTTGAATCCCCAGACACCAGGGGCTCCGAAAAGGTAGTCTCGAAGATCCCCATACGCCGCCTCTCCTGCCGTTTCGCAGAGAGGGCAGGACAGCTGTCGTTCGGTGTCGATGATCAGCCTCGCTTGCGCTCACCGTCCACGTTTGGACTGTGTGCATTCAAATGGCATGGACCGCATGTCGACCGCAATCCACAAGAGAAAACGACCAAGCCCTGGGAGCCAAAGCACCGATCCACCCCCAAGCCATCAATTCGCTACACTTACATCAACCAGACTGCCTGTGGGTGTATTCGGGGCACTCAGCAACGGGAAAGACTGACGTTGTAACCGCAGGTGATTAGGTGTCCGAAAAATGTCAAATAGTGATGCGATAATGAGTCCATATTCCAACATTAACAATAATGCCGGCCTGACAAAAGTTCCAATAGTTATACCCAGATCATATCCAACCATGTGTCCACTCAAATAACTGTATTTAATCTGATGGACAATTCCTACTATCTGGTAGTCCCAGGGTATACAAAGAGCATACGTCGCTACAATCGCGATAATTTGGCCAGGGTGCTTCCAGCGCTCAAAAAATACAAGGAAAAACAGAAACACCTCAGCATACCCGCCTGGCTCAGAGACAGTAAGCAAAATTGCCATAAAAATCGCCGCGATCCGATAAGCTGGAAATGCTTTAGGTCTCCAAATCGCGCCAGCAACACAAGCAAAAGAACCAAATTCACCAACTCGCACGGCAAATGGTATAATTTTCTCCATAGTCTCAATCGGCTTTGATCCGATTATATTCATTACGGGAAATGGCGATTTCAGCAACTGCAGTAGCTCAATATAAGTAGGAGCATATATGATCGAGTTTAATCTTATCACCGGTGCATAGTCGGAGAACCCTATGATATTTGTCAGAACTTTAAGGGGGTTTCCTTGGCCAAAAACTGCATAACTTGCAAAGTATAGTGTCACAATTGCAACTGCGCAACCCTCTGCCCACCGCCACCGTCTGCGGAGAACGCCTCCCAAAACCGTGACAACCAAGTAGGGTTTGAAATTGACAGACGCCGCAAGGCAAAGCCACCTCGCCCAAGCGCTCTTCAGCAGTCGGCCATGACCTAGTATAAAAAACGTAAAACAAGGAACAATAAGATTTCCACGCTCCCACGCATAGAGCATAGGCATGCCCAGTCCCACGGCAAGAGTACGAGGAATGGCAGTTTTTGGGTCGATTTTTCTATATATAAGATATAGTAAAACTAGATTTGCTAAAACAAAAACGAATAATACAATCGCCCCGATATTGTCACAACTCCTCGCTATCGGTTCGCTATCACGATAGCAAGATGGGGTGCTAAATATACGTAGAAAAACGAAAGAAAATGGCGGGTATACTGAACCCCAAATATCGTACGCGCCCTTATGATAAACCCAATACGCGGAATTATACCAGTCCATGAAAGTATCTGATGTGTCGTCAAAAAATGGTGGCGGCAAATAACCGCTAGATAGAAAAAACACCAAAACCCACGCCAGTCCCGCAACGATCAGAGCCGCGAACACTGATTCTATAAAACTAGAGTCTTTAAATTTATTCATAGCCAGCCGCTCAACCCCTTCCCGCCCAACTCGCGGCGCGCGTTCACGGACGGAGGTCACTGGACGGTGATGGGAAATTCACTCGCTCTCGTTCTATCACAAGGGGCACGTCGCGCGCGATCTCGTGGATCACCCTGACTTGCTCACCGAGCAGGCCAAGAAATAGGAACAGAATTGCGAACATCGCCTGCGCGAGCGCGAGTCCCAGAAGCAGCCAAGCCCCATGACCAAAAAGAACAGTCACAATGGCGGCCACCAGTGTTAGGAACGCGGAGAGCATCATCGCCACCGCGATATAGATCGGCAGTCTCAGCAACTGTTTCGACGAACTTGCTAGCCCAGACAGGCCGAAACTCATCAGACTGAGAATGTTGTTTTTCGACACTCCGCCCGCTCGTTCAGGCCGCCTGTAGGGAATAGTTTCGAGGGCAAAACCGGACTCCACGAGCATACCCCGAAAGAACGGTTCGGGGTCCCGCCATGTCTTCAGAGTGTCCACCACCCGCCGGTCATAGAGGCCGAAGCCGGTCGCGCCGGGGATGACGCGATAGTCGGCAAACCGCTCGAAGAAGCCGTATCCGATCGCCCTTATGAGCCGCAGGGACCATGATGTTTTTTCGGATTGACGCACGCCGAGAACGATCAGCGCTCCTCTCCGCCAGCGCTCGACAAATTCGCCGATCAGCTCGGGTGGGTCTTGGAAATCCGCGCAGATACCGATGATCGCCGCCCCGGTTGCCTGATAGATAGCGTGGGTCGGGGAACGCATCTGACCGAAATTGCGGGTGTTGACGATCAAGCGGATCTGCGGGTCAAGCGCGCACAAACCCTTTATAATTTTGACGGTGTCGTCGACGGAGCCGTTATCGATGAAGATGATTTCGTAGGAAAGGCCCAGCGTTTTGAACTGCGCCACGACAGCCGCGGCAATCGCGGCGGCGTTTTCCTCCTCGTTGAGGCAGGGTATTATTGCTGAAATTTCGGGAGGCGCGTTGTCGGTCATAGACCGCCCGGCGGCAGCGAGCCAGGCGCCGGGTGAGCGATGTAAAACTCCGCAAGCACCCCCAACAGCAAGAGCAGTAGCAAGGCTGCGCTCGCAAATTCATTATACTGGCGAGCGGGATCAAGATAAGGCGGCTCAATAACCTGCATAGTGATTGCAGCGGACAGCTTTTCCACAGTAATAGTATCAAGAAAACGCTTGTAGATTACAAATTTTGCTTCGGCGTATTTTTCATCGCGAAACAGATTTTGATACTCGGAAATTTTCGGGGTCATGCCACCAACGCTTGGCCCTGGATTGAGATTGGCGCTCGCCTGTGCGGCGGCGATCTGGCTTCTCAACGCCCCAATCTGGGCGCGCGCCGACTGGACCTGGATATTGTTGCTAGTCACAAATGGCGTCAAGGTGGCGAGCTCGGTCTCTTGCGCCTGTAATTCACCTTGCAGTTGGGTCACCAGAGAAATGCCCGCACCCAATTGGGCCTCTGGCAAGGCCAGTCTGTTGGCCAGACGGAAGCTATCAAGCGCGGCCTGAGCCCGGCTCAAACCGTCCGCGGCTTCCGCCAACCGATCAGCGGCGAGCGACCTCTTCTCCGAAGTCTGATCGAGATTAAGCGCCTCCAGCCGATCACGAAGGGCTTGCACGTAATCGTTGACCACGGCCTTGGCAAATTCGGGGTCGTGATCGGCGACCGTGATTTGCAGAATGCCGCCTCGGATCACCTGGATATCGGCCGAATGGCCCTTTGCCGGAACATCGTGCCGGGCGCTGTCCGGGCCCACCTTTCCCCTTCGCAATCGGTTTGCCACATCGGTCGCCACCGTCTGGCTGCGAGCTATGGTTAAAACAGTTTCAATCGACTGACGACCACCCAGCAGCGCGCCGAGCGAGACTAAGGCGCCGCCTCCGCCACCACCACCCGCGCCTAGCAAAGAGGCCAAGCCGCCTCCGGTATCGTCAGGCAGCAGCTCAGCCTTCGCCAGATACGACCTTGGCCATACGCACAGCACCGCAAGGATCAGCGCGGCCACGGCTACGATAACTCTGCGCCTGAGCGAATCCCGTACCCATGGGGCGCTCATCACCGTGGTTATGATCGACCGTGGCGGCGTCAAGGCACGAGCGCCCTGAACGTCAAGGCACCCACGCCGAACTGATAGACCACCGCTGAAAGGTCCAGGAACCGCTGCCAGGAGCTCGGCGAGGTTTTGACGGGGACGAAAATCACATCTCCTGGCAGGGCGGCCCGGCCGGCAAAGCCGTGATCATCCCGGCTGGAAACCACGGCGCCATTGACCCGCACCACGTAGATGTCGCCCCGATCGGCATACCGCTGAGGTCCACCGGCCAGTTTCAGGTAGTCCGAAAGTCGAACGGCTCCGCCAAACAGAAAACTGCCCGGACGATAGACCGCTCCGAAAACGCCAACGGTTTTGGGCTGCGGCGGAATGAAAATCCGATCATTATTCTCCAGCAAGACCGATCCAGGGATGGATGTGGCGTCTGGCGGCACATTCAGGACAAGCCGGCCGTCTGGCTTGCGCTGGCGCAATTTTTCGATCGCGGCCAGCGAGGACTGCAGCCGCGCCCCGTCGGCGGCGAGATTGTCACCTGTTGCCGTCGAGCCGCGCTGCGATAGTGGCGATAGGGACGCGGCCAACTCGAGATCGTCGATGGCCTTGTTGTAGGTTGCTTCCTGCTGGCGGCGCGTCGAATCCCTGACAAACTGGGTCGCGAAGGGATAAGCGCCGATGGTCAGCCCGCCCGCCTGGGCAAGCAGATCACTCAGCGACGCGCCCGGCTTCAGGTAGTAGCGCCCGGGATGATCGACCTCGCCCTCGATGGTCGCGAGAATGGCTTGGCGCTCCTGCGGACGCGCCACTTCGCCCAGCGACAGCAGGCGCACAATATCTCCACGTTCGGCTGGAAAGGCCCTGGCCGCGGCGTATAGAAGTTGTTGCGACCCCTGAGCGTCGAGATCGCCAAGACGCGTGACAATCACTCGCGTGCCGTCTGCCAGGGAATTGGGCCCGCCCGCGTAGCGGATCATGTCTCCCAGGGTCTCTCCGGGCTTGGCCTCGTAGATCGCTTCCGCATTGACGCTGCCGGTCACCGCCAGTTCCGGGCCCACCGGGCCGATGTTGAGAATGTCGCCATTCTGCAGCACCGCGTCGTGCGACCGATCGCCGTTCAGGAGCAGATCGTAGAGATCCAGAGTGGCGACAAGCTGGCCGTTGCGGCGCAGTTGGATGGCGCGGAAACTACCCCCAGCCGAAGGGCCGCCGGCGGCCAGAACCGCGTTGGCCATCGTCGAAAGGCTGCTTGCGGTGTAGGCTCCGGGGCTAACCGCATAGCCGGTGACGTAGATCGTCAACCCGTGCAGCCGCCCGACGACCACGGAAACCTTGGCCTTTTTGAATTGCTCCTCGACCTTTCTGGAAAGCGCGGCCGCCAGATCGCCATAACGAACTCCGGCCACGTTCACCGGCCCGATCTTCGGAATGAAAATCCGGCCTTCGCTGTCGATGACAAGGCGAAGATTGGCCTCCACCGAACCGGTGATGCCGATCACCAGTTCGTCGCCGGGATTAAGCCCATAGTCCGGTGGCACAGTTGTCGTGGCCGGCAGCGCGAAGGTCCGGGAGCGGCTGAGTATCAGAGATGACCCGAACCGCGGCAGCGGACGACCCACGTTCTCCTTGACGAACTTCTCGAACTCGCTCAGCTCCGGCGCCGGACGGCTAAACAGCTCGAACTGTCCGGGTTTATCACCGGGCCGCACATAGAGAGGACCCGGCGTCGTCTGGTCATCGGGCGAGCTGTTAATCTGGGGATTGACCATCGGCTGGCCGTCCGACGGTGGCTGGTCGGCCTGGCTAGGAATGAAGGTCGGGCTGAAGCCGCCCTGGGAGGTCCCAGATTGAAGGGAGCTAGAGCCATCGCCACGCTGAGTGGCGCCATAGCTAGGTCCATTCGAGCCCGTGCCAGACCCTTGAAAGCCTTGGCCGCCGTACTGCCCCGAGGAGCCGCTGGTCTGGCCTTGTTGGGTTCCATAGCCACCATAAGGGTCATAACCCGCCGACTGGGCCCAGACGCCACCAGCCCAGGTGATGATCAGTCCGCCGAGAACCGCGGCCGACAATGCGGTTCCAATCCTCTCGGGCCGGACTTGGATCGACGACCGTCTGGCCATATGCACCACCAACTTCAAGGCAACCGCTCCATATATCGAGCCGTATCGACAACCTGTGTTCGGAAATCGACCGGCGAGACCGTGAATGACCGCAGGAGCCGCGCATAGGTCTCGCCATCTCCAACATATCGGTCGGCCGGGTCGCCGACTATCATGGAGCGCCGCGCGGGGGTGTTCTGGCCAAACTCGGCCGCGATCGCCTCGGCGATATCCGCCATTTCGCGTATCCCATCGCCGGCGGTGTCGAACAGGATCGCTCCTCTCTCGCCATCGGTCAGCGCGCCGAACACCACGCTCATCAATTCGCTGATCGCCACATAGGAGCGAAAAACCGGCCGCTTCGCCCGTATCTCGATCGGCCGCCCCGCCACGGCGTCGGCGATGAAACAGGCTAGCGCGTAGGAGGATTGCTTGTTGATGTAGGGGCCGGAAAGATTGAAGACGCGAGCGATCACCGCTCGCTTGCCGTCGGCCGCGGCCCAGCCCGCGAACCGCGCCTCGTCCTCCAGTTTCAGTTTTCCATAGAGCCGCATCGAGGCCTGCGCCTCGGCTTGATCGACCATATAGACTGCCCCGGAGGACGGCAGGAAAACAGCCTCGGCGCCGATTGAGTCCAGGGCCGCCAGCACCTCTTTGGAAATCGCCTCGTTGGTGGCCACATAGTCCGCTTCGGACATCAGATTGGCCTTCTCTTGCGTCAGAAAGGCAAGGTGCAGCACCAAGGTCGGCGCCAACGGCAGGGCCTTCAGGCGCGACAACGGTTGTTGTTCGACGACCAATCCACCCCGCAGGGCGAGAGAACGCGCCGCCGAACCGAACGCGACCACCCGGTCTTCAAACTGGTCGCCGAACAGGCCGTGCAACAATTCCAGCGTCGCCAGGCCGAGCCATCCACCCGCGCCCACCACAACGATACGCCACTGCCCAGCGACCAGACGCGCCATCCCCACGCCGGTGAGCACCGGATACAGGTCGCTCTCGGACTTCGCGAAGCCGACCTCGGCCATCAGGCCACCGCCTTGGCTGACAAGGCCGCCATAACAAGACCTGGGACGCTGGCAAAGTCGTGAGCGATCGCGGCGCCCGACCAGTCCCTTCCCGTCTCGCCATAGCCCCAGGACACCATGATCAGGGGCACGCGCGCGGCCACAGACAGGGCATGGTCAGCCCCGCTGTCGCCGACATAACAGCTGCGCTGTCGCACGCCGCCGGCCCGCGCCAGGGCCAGATCGAGGCCGGCGGGGTCGGGCTTCAGGGGCACGCCCGGCGATGTGCCGACGACGGCCGAAAACAGGTGCGAGAGTTCGAGTTCATGCAGCACCTTGTCGCAAAGGGGCTGAGTTTTGTTCGAGAAAAGCGCGAGAATGACACCCAAATGTTGAAGTGCTGTCAGCCCTTCGCGCACGCCGGGGTACAAGGAGGATGCCGGGGTGGGTATGGCGGCGTAGCGTTCGCGAAATTCGGCGATGGCCACCGCTGGCTCACCGCAAGCCTCGGCAAGCAGGGATTTGACCATCGCCAGCCCCCCAGCGGTGGCGTGGGACCGAACCTCGGCCTCGGAAAGCCTTAACGGCGCGCCACGGTCGGCCAGCATAGCGTTAAGGATTTCGGCAAACAGCGGCACACTGTCGACAAGGGTCCCGTCCAGATCGAACACCGCGTGACCGATCATGATCTCGGTCCGATCCCTAGACCCGATCGCCGCGCACGAAGCGGCCGATGATGTCGATCATATAACCGATATGATCACTCGTCAGGCCGGGGAACAGGCCGATCCAGAAGGCCCGCTCGGTGACCAGATCGGCGTTGGTCAGGTCGCCAACCACCCTATAGTTCCGGCCCTGCATGTAGGGCTGCCGGATCAGGTTGCCGCCGAACAAAAAGCGCGTGGCGATCCGGTTGGCGTTCAAGAATTGAACGATATCATCGCGGCTGAAACCCGCGTCCGGTCTCACCGTCAATGTGAAACCAAACCAGGAGGGATCGCTGCGAGGTGTCGCCTTCGGCAGGATGAAGACATCCTCGAAGGCTGTCAGCCCCTCAGTCAGCAAACTGAAATTGCGCCGACGCGCGGCGATGAAATCCTCTACCCGGTCAAGTTGAGACAGTCCCACGGCCGCCTGCATGTCGGTGATCTTCAGGTTATAGCCGACGTGGCTGTAGGTGTATTTGTGGTCATACCCGTGAGGCAGGCTGCCCATCTGCCGGGTGAAGCGCATCTCGCAGGTGTTGTCCTTGCCCGGCGCGCACCAGCAATCGCGCCCCCAGTCCCGCATGGATTCGATGATCCGGCGCAGGAAGATCTTATCGGTGAACACCGCCCCCCCCTCGCCCATGGTGATGTGATGAGCGGGATAGAAGCTCAAAGTTCCGATATCGCCGAACGTGCCTACCATCTTGCCGTCGTAGGTGGCGCCCAGGGCGTCGCAACAGTCCTCGACCACCCACAGCTTGTATTTCTTGGCCACCCGCATGACCTCGGCCAAGTCGAATGGATTGCCAAGAGTATGGGCCAGCATGATCGCGCGGGTGCGGTCGGTGACCGCCGCTTCGATCATCTCTGGCTTGATGTTGTAAGTCGGTATGTCGACATCCACGAACACCGGCACAAGGCCATATTGCAGAGAGGGATTGACCGTGGTCGGGAATCCGGTCGCGACGGTGATCACCTCGTCGCCGGGCTTCAAGGCCTTTCCCTTCAGGCTTGGCGAGGTCAGGGATGAGAGCGCCAGCAGATTGGCCGATGACCCTGAATTGGTGGTCAGGGCGTGGCGAACGCCGATGAACTTGCGCAGCTTGGCCTCGAAGGCGTCATTGAAGCGGCCGGTGGTCAGCCAGAAATCGAGTGCCGAATCCACCAGCGAGCGCATATCGGCCGGCCCACAGACCTTGCCCGAAACCGGAACGGCACTGACCCCAGCCGTGAACGGCGCGGGCGAGTGCTTGAGTTCCGCGTAGAGGCCTGCGAGATCGAGGATCACCTCGCGCAGCCGCTCCGCATCGCCATCGGCGCGCAGGGTTTCGACGATCCCGTCGAGAGCGAATAGGTCGGCGTCCATTATGTGAACTCTCAGGCGTCGGTTGAAGCGGTCTGGCGCATGCGCAGTTGGTTCAGGCTGAATTCACCCATCTCAGCCCCGTGTTCCAGAGCGCGGCGCCACGCCACCGTTTGGCGAAGGCCCTCATCGAGCCCCCAAACAGGTTTCCAGCCCAATCGTTCCCGGGCCTTGGCGCAATTGAGTTTCAGGACATGGGCCTCATGCGGCTGAGGCTCGCCGGTGCGATCCCATCCGGCGTTCTCTCCCCATAGTTCCGCAAGGCGGTCGGCGATCCACCCCACCGGGCGGGCGTCCGTCTCATCCGGCCCAAAGTTCCAGCCCTCGGCGACCGATGGGATACCGCTCCAGAGGTGTCGCGCTACGGCTAAATAGCCGTCCAGGGGCTCGAAAACGTGCTGCCAGGGCCGTATCGCAGTGGGAAACCGGATGCGGGGCGTCAATCCGGCGGCGAAACCGTTCAGCAGGTCGGGCACCAGTCTGTCCTTCGCCCAGTCGCCACCACCAATAACGTTACCAGCCCGGACGCTGGCGATTCTCGGAACGTCCCCGGCGCCATCGACCGGACTGAAAAACGAACGCCGATAGGCCGAAACCACCAACTCCGAGCATCCCTTGCTGCTGCTGTAGGGATCGTGGCCGCCCATCGCGTCGTCCTCGCGATAGGCCCGGCTCGTTTCACGGTTTTCATAGCACTTGTCGCTGGTGACGCAGACCACGGCGCGCGCGCCACCTTCCTGGCGAACCGCCTCAAGCAGATTAACCGTACCCATTACATTAGTGGCGTAGGTGCCGACCGGATCGTCATAGGACAATCGGACGAGGGACTGCGCGGCCAGATGGAACACAACCTCGGGACGGGCTTCCCGAACGGCGCCGATCAAGGTCGCCAGATCGCGAACGTCTCCCTCCACATTTTTGAGTCGCGTGCCGAGGTTCGTCAAGTCGTAGAGGCTGGGCGTCGTGGGTGGCGGCAGGGCGTAGCCGGTGACCTTCGCCCCAAGATCCGTCAGCCAGAGAGCCAACCACGCGCCTTTGAAGCCCGTGTGCCCGGTAATGAACACCCGCTTGCCATCCCAGAACGACGCGGCGCCTACCATGTCTTCCATGGCGCCTTCCCACTCGCCCACAGTTCCTCGAGCACCACCTTGTCGCGCAGCGTGTCCATGGGTTGCCAAAAGCCATTGTGATGAAAGGCCGCCAGTTCACCGCCAGTGGCGAGGCGCTCCAGAGGCTCGCGCTCCCAAACGGTGTCCGGCCCTTCGATCAGATCCAGCACCGAGGGAGAGGCGACGAAGAAGCCACCATTAATGCGGACCCCGTCACCATCCGGCTTTTCGCGGAATGAGGTGACGAAGTCGCCATTGAACTCCATGGCGCCAAAACGCCCCGGCGGAGCCACGGCGGTGAGCGTAGCGCGTTTCCCATGCCCATGATGAAAAGCGATCAAGGCTGCGACATCGATGTCGGCGACACCATCGCCGTAGGTGAAACAGAAGGTCTCATCCTCGTTCAAGTAACGACGGATTGCCTTCAGGCGTCCCCCGGTCATGGTGTCGGCGCCCGTGTCAACCAAGGTGATACGCCACGGCTCAGCCGTATTGTGATGAATCTCAACCGTGTTCTTGGCCAGGTCGATCGTAACGTCAGACATATGAAGGAAGTAGTTGGAAAAGTATTCTTTTATCAGATAGCCCTTGTAACCGAGGCAGACAATGAAGTCGTGTAGGCCGTAGGTCGCGTAAATCTTCATTATGTGCCAGAGGATTGGTTTGCCACCGATTTCGACCATGGGCTTAGGCCGCACGGCGGTTTCCTCACCCAATCTGCTGCCCAGGCCACCAGCCAGAATAACGGTCTTCATGCGGATAGACATTCAGCACGCGGCGCGAAGCGAGCGAATTGCAACCAAATGAAGCGTGACGGCGGCAGTGTGGTAGCGCGAAACATCGTCACCCAGGTCAATTCGTCCGCCGTAATCAGGCCATAGCCCGAGCCCACGCGTCAGGGAATGTGATTTATGCCACATGGCTCATGATTGAGCCAGCAGACGACAGGCAGGACGAACCACCGCAAGTCATTTGCCCACGGGCGCGGCCAGCAACGCCTTCGCGTCTTCCCAGCGGGTGAGGGCCGCTGTCAGAGCCATCGACGCCAGGGCGTATCCCTGCCTCGCATCAGCGCTGGGTCCGCCATCGGCGCCATCCACCGCAGCCTGCAGTTTGGCCAGGGCATCCGCGATAGCCGCAAAACTGGTGGGAGACTCCGGAGACGTCAGCGCGGTGATTGTCGCTGCCATATCAGGCCGGGGCAGCTTGGCGACGGCCAGGGTTTTGCCGGCCGCGACGATTTCCACCAGGGCCGCATGGACCCGAACCCGATCGGCTTCGATTTGGCGGGCCAGGGTAAACTCCTGCGCATAACTGACCGGTGGCGCTTTCACACGCGGGTCCGGGTCTATTGCCAGCGGTTGGGTGAATGACGCCCCATCGACGGTCAATGTGACCCGATAGACGCCGGGCGGCGCCCAGACGCCACCGACCCGGAACTCGTTCTCCAGACCCGCCGGGGCGGCATAGCGGAGGTCCCAC
>JAYTXV010000390.1:0-1673 GCA_043742805.1 Caulobacteraceae bacterium
GAGCCTGCCGAAGGAGGCGCACAAGACCGCCCATTTCTGCTCGATGTGCGGCCCCAAGTTCTGCTCGATGAAGATCAGCCAGGAAATCCGCGACGCCGCCGCGGGCCAGAACGACGTGGCGGCGGTCGAAGCAGGCCTCGCCGAGATGGCCGGTAAGTTCCGCGACGGCGGCGGCCAAATCTACCAGGAGATGAAAGCCTAGTCAGGCCCGGCCTGGGATTGCCGGTTCCGTGGCTATAGGGTCTCGCGGGGAGATTTTGATGACCGCTTGGGCTGAGCTTAAACGGGAATGGCGCTATCTGAGCGGCCTGATCCGCACCCTGTCGCGGATTCGTTCGATCGCGCCGCAATCGCCCAATCTGATCTGTGACGACCTTCAGCGCGCCGCGGACCGCTGGCGCGGCCGGGTGGCGATCCGTTTCGAAGGCGCCAGCCTGACCTATGGCGAGCTTGACGCCCTGGCCGATCGCTTCGCCCACTGGGCGCTCGCCCAGGATTTGAAACCCGGCGACGTGGTGGCGATCCTGCTGCCTAACCGGCTCGACTACCTGTCCCTATGGTATGGCCTGGCCAAGGTCGGGGTGGTGGCGGCGCTGATCAACAACCAGCTTTCGGGCGCCGCTCTCGCGCACTGTCTCGCCATTTCCGGCGCGGTTCTGTGCGTGACCGACGATACGACCAGCGAGGCTTTCGATGGCGTGTCACCCGGCCTGGAGCGACCCGTCAAGCACAGGTCGATTGGCGACCTGCGCCGGGGCGGTGGAAGCCTCGCCAGGCCATCCCGCGCGATCCGTCGCGATCTGCGGGCGCGGGACACCGCCCTGCTGATCTACACCAGCGGCACCACCGGCCTGCCCAAGGCGGCTCGGATCACGCATGTCCGCGCCGGGCTCTATATGCGCGGCTTCGCCGGGGCGACGGGGGCGCGGCCCGGCGACCGGATCTATGTCACCTTGCCGCTCTATCACGCGGTCGGCGGGCTTTGCGCGACGGGCGCGGCCCTTCTCAACGGCGCTTCGATCAATCTGCGCGCGGGCTTCTCAGCCAGCCATTTCTGGGATGACGTAGTCGACGGCGAGGCCACGATGTTCGTCTACATCGGCGAGCTTTGCCGCTATCTGGTCAACCAGCCGCCCGGCCAGTCGGATCGCGCCCACCACCTGCGGCTGGCGTTCGGCAATGGCCTGGCCGCCGACGTCTGGGGCGCCCTGGAGGATCGCTTCGGTGTGCCGCGCATTCTGGAATTCTACGGCGCCACTGAGGGCAATGTCTCGCTGATCAATTTCGACGGAACGCGCGGCGCCCTCGGCCGGGTGGCGCCCTATCTGCGCGGCCTGTTCAATGTCGCCCTGGCGCGGTTCGACCCGGAGACTCAGTCGCCGGTACGTGGTCGCGATGGATTTTGTATTTCCGCTGCGCCGGGAGAGGTGGGGGAGTGCCTGGGCGGCATCGCCGGCGGCGCCCGCTCCGAATATGCCGGTTATGTGGACCGGTCGGAAAGCGACAAGAAGGTGCTGGGCGGCGCGTTCAAAAAGGGTGATCGCTGGTTCCTGACCGGTGACTTGATGAAGCGTGACCGGGCCGGCTATTTCTATTTCGTCGACCGGGTGGGCGACACTTTCCGCTGGAAGGGCGAGAACGTTTCCACCAGCGAAGTAGAGCGCGCGCTGCTC
>JAYTXV010000391.1:0-3408 GCA_043742805.1 Caulobacteraceae bacterium
ACGGGTATCGACAGCCCCTATGAAGCCCCGGAACAGCCGGAACTGCGCATCGACACCACGCGTTTGTCGGCAGAGGAAGCGGCGGAGCGGATATTCGCCGCTCTGGCTGAATAATCCGGCGGTGACCTTGCGCCGATTCCGGGTTTGTTAAACCCGGAATCGCGGCGCAGGTGCGCTAATGCTGATTTCGTGTTTTGCTTGCCTCCGGGTTAGGTGGCCAGAAGCCAGAATCGTTTCGCATCCGGACCCCGACAAAGGATTATTGACGCCGAGCCCCGGCCGATATTTGGCCTCCAGGTCATCGCGCGACGGTCAAGGTGCTTGGGGGAACACGCGATGTATGCCGCCGGTCAAGACAATCCCTGGCTGCGGGACGTCCCGGTCTCGCCGTCGCGATGGCGGGCCGTAGCCGTCGCGCTGGTCGCTTCGGGTTTCGCGATCACCGTCTTGTTCACGTTCAGAACCGCAGCCGTGGATCTCCAGCAGGCGATCGCCGCCGCGCTTAAGTCGCTTCCGGGAAAGTGGGCTGATGTTCTGACCTCCGGCGCTCTTCAATGCCTAGTCTTCGGATTATTCCTTGCCGCGGCGATAGTCGGGACCCGCCTGGAAAGGCGCAGACCCTGGCGCGCGGAACCAGGCGGTCCGGTCTCGCTGGCCATGGGCTTGATCATCGGCGCGGTGGGATTTGGAGCCGCCGTGGCGATCGCCGCCGCCGCCGGCGCAGTGACGTCAGCCCCTCCGCCGGCGATCCCATTTCCATTTATTGGATTGCTGTTCGGCCTGGGCGTCGTCGCGGTTCAGGCCGTGGCCGAGGAGGCTTTCTTTCGCGGATGGGTTCAACCGGTTCTTTGCGCCGATTGGGGTCCTTGGGTGGGCTTGATCGTGACGTCCACCCTGTTCGGAGGCCTGCATATCGTCGCCGGCGCGCATGGTATGATGGCGGTGCTTAACCTGTTTCTGGGTGGCGTTCTGTTTGGTTTGCTGGCGTTGCGGACCGGCAACCTGTGGGCGGCGGCCGGCGCCCACTTCGCCTGGAACTGGACCGAGTCCGGATTCCTGGGATTGGCCTACGACCCCTCGGGCAGCGTCCTCAATTTGAGTCTGACCGGAATACCGCTGTGGAACGGGGGCGAAGACACCATGAACGGCAGTCTTGCCACGACGATCGTACTTATCGCGCTGGTCGGCGCGACGTTGCTTTGGAAGACGACCCGCCAGCCAATCAGAGCCTAACGACGGCGCCCTACGCGGCCGGCATGGGTCTGTCGCCGTCGCCGACCACCATGAACGGCGCCCAATAGTAGGGGTGGGAATGTTTCGGCTCGTTCATCAGAACCCTTTCAGCCTCGGCCAGAGCTCCGGCTTGCGAAACGCCCCGCTGTTTGAACAGGGCGATCATCAACCTCTCGGTAATGCCTGAATCAACCTCCCAGTTCGACACCACGACGTTACGCGCTCCGGCCTGCACGAACGAGGTCACCAAGCCGCCGAGGGCCTCCCCGCCACCGCTACCGAGTTTGGGCGCGGCCGCCAGCTTGCTGCGCCCAGTGGTTTTCGGACCGCTGGCCGTCGTACCGCCGGCCTTGCCGTGCGCATTGCTGCCGGTGTTACAAGCGGAAAGCACCACCATGTCAGCGTCCAGATGCAGCGTGGTGATCTTGGCCAGATCGAGCAGCGCATCGCTCCCGCTTCCCGCTCCCGCGAACGAGGTCAGCAGGGCCGTCCTCAGACAGGGATTGCCATCATCCAGCAGCCCGTGGGTCGCGAAATAGATAACCCGGTACTTGGCCAGATTGCCATTCGCCAACACCGCCGTATCGGTGAAGTCATCGCCGAAGGCGTAGTTGGAAGGACCTACCGCATCGCCGGCCACGGCCTTGGCGACGTCCGCCACTTCGGTCCTGGTTTCAGGCAAAGGGTGCATGAGAGTTAGGGAACGGCGGTATTGCAGGCACAGCTTCTCATCGTCCGGCGTCGTCCGGCCAACCGGGCGAACACTGGAAAATGACTCTGGGTCCTGCGGAATCACCGGGTCGGCGTAGCCGTAGAACGGACTGACCGCATTAGAGGGCTTGGCGATCCGAGCCTGGTAGAAAGCCGAGGCCGACAAGGCGATGGAGTTGTAGGATCGAGCCCCGAGCCAAGCCACGCCGACATAGTCGAGGGGCTTGGCGGCGGCCAACTTCACCTTGATCAGGGCCGCGCTGGCCTCATCCACGACCAGGGCGCTGATCGGCGCGGCGATCAGGGTGGCGTCTGGCTCATAGATGATGTGTTTCGCCGCCAGGATCGGTTCCTTCACCGGCCCGAACACCTTTTCGAACAGCTGGTGCGCCAGTTCGACGTTGAAGGCTCCGTGCGTGGCGCGGCCACTTTTGGAGCGACCGGGCGAGTCAATCGGGGTCCGCAAGGTCCGGACGATATCGTCCGCGCCTTCCCTGGTCAGATCGATCCGGTAAGGTGTAGCGGAATCCGGAGAGATCGCCATCCCATAGCCACCCCCGGCCAGGAGGAAAACCTTCACATATATCTCGCCCGGCCGAAGGGCCTTCTGCAGCTTGTCCAGGCCCACCAGCGTGTGTAGAGCCGAAATGAAACCTGGGTCGGCCTCCAGGAGCTGATCCTGGAGCCTGGAGTTCTGGTTCGCCAGCGCCTGTTGCTCGGCCCGGAGGCGGGCGATCTCCGCCCCCTGATAGATTCCCTGTTCGTTGAGCTTTCGTACGGCGGCGTCGTTGCTCCTCTGGCGGCGGTCGGTGTCCTGCAAGGCGCGCGCCAGAGCGGCGGTCTTGTTATCCCCGGCCTGAGCCGTAGCCGCTTGCCGCTTGGCCGCCTCGGCGCTGGACTGGGCGATCAGCGCCTGGGCGGCGTTGAAGAAGCTCTTCACGTCATCGGGATGAGTGGCCGGCGCATTGCCGATCCGCCGCAAAAGGAAGTCGAAATAGGGTCGGGCGAGATCCGCCGAATCGGCCAACGATCCGCGCTGATCAATGAAGATGGAAAAGGCCGCCTTGTAGTCGTCGACCGCCCTGGCCTCTTCAAGTTTGTCCATCTTGCCCAGATCGGCTTCAGCGCTGGCTTGTTCGAGGAAAAAATTGGCCAGCGGTAGGGATCCGGGGTGCTTGACCCCGAAATAGGCCACCGAGGCGCGAAACTGTTTTTCCGTTTCGTTCTGCCTGGGCGTCCCCCGATCCAGGCGCAGCAGGTCGGCCCACACCCGGGTATCGAGCCAGGGCGCGGCCTGGCCCAGGAGCAGCGGCTTGGCGGCGTTCTGCGAGACCGGCAGGGCTGAGTCCAGAATCCGCCGGGCGTCGATCAGGGTGGCCCGGGCTTCATCGGGCCGCCCGGCGGCTTCGAGCGCCGTGCCCTTGATTTCCATGGCCTGGACGTCGCGCAAGCGCTCTCGATCGT
>JAYTXV010000392.1:0-5987 GCA_043742805.1 Caulobacteraceae bacterium
CAAGGGGGTTTTCGCTTCGGAAACACGGGCGCTGGACATGATCGGCGCGCGGTTCGTCCGGGATGTCGAACACGGTGAGATGATCGTGGTGTCCGACGACGGCATGGAATCCATACGCCCCTTCCCCGCCGAAAAAGCCCGGCCCTGTGTGTTTGAATACGTCTATTTCGCCATGCCGGACAGCGTGGTCAACGGCCGGTCGGTTTATGGCGTGCGCAAGCGCCTTGGCCAGCGTCTGGCCCAGGAGAGCCATCTGCCCGTGGACGTCATCGTGCCAGTGCCGGACTCGGGCGTGCCGGCGGCGCTGGGCTACGCCCAGGAGAGCGGCGTGCCGTTCGAGATGGGAATCATTCGCAATCACTTTGTCGGCCGGACCTTCATTCAGCCGTCGCAAGGCGCCCGCGAGATGGGCGTCCGCATGAAGCTCAGCCCGAACCGTGCGGTTCTGTCGGGCAAACGGGTGATGCTGATCGACGATTCCATCGTCCGGGGCACCAATTCGGTTCGTGTCGTTCGCATGGTGCGCGAGGCTGGCGCGACCGAGGTGCATCTGCGGTCGGCCTCTCCGCAGATCAAATGGCCGGACTACTATGGCATCGACATGCCCGATCGCGACGACCTGCTGGCGGCCAATCGCACGCTTGAGGAAATGGCCAAGCTGCTTGAGGTCGACAGCCTGGGCTTTCTATCCGTCGATGGGCTCTATTGGGCCATGGGCGCCGGACCCCGGAACCCCGATTGCCCTCAGTTCACCGACCATTATTTCACCGGGGAATATCCGACCCGCCTCCTGGACCGCGAAATCGCCTCGGGCGGCCGCAACCATCTGGACCGACAGCTGTCCTTCCTGGTTGACGCGTGACTCTGCCCGCCTGGCTGCGCCGCCTCTCACCCGATCCCTATGTCGTGGCCATTATGCTGATGGTGGCTCTGGCCAGTGTGGTTCCGGTTCGGGGAACGGCGGCGGCCGGGCTCGGCGTAGTGACGAAGCTCGCCATCGGGCTGCTGTTCTTCCTGCACGGTGCGAAACTGTCGCGCGAGGCGGTGATCAGCGGCATGACTCACTGGCGGCTACATCTGCTCGTGATCGCTTCCACGTTCGTGCTCTTCCCGCTTCTGGGCTTGGCGGCGCGGCGGCTGCCCGGTGTCGTGCTGTCGGATTCGCTGTCGGCGGGGGTCCTGTTCCTCTGTTGCCTGCCTTCGACGGTGCAGTCGTCCATCGCCTTCACCTCGGTGGCGCGGGGCAATGTGGCGGCCTCTATCTGCGCGGCTTCGGCTTCCAACCTGCTCGGCATCGTCGTCACGCCCCTGCTTGGCGGGCTGCTGCTGGGAACCCATGGCGGAGGTAACGCCCTGGACGCCATGGGCGCCGTCGCGGTTCAGCTGTTCCTGCCTTTTGCGTCCGGTCAGATCGCCCGGCCCTGGGTCCATGCCTGGATGGCGCGCCATGGCAAGTTGGTCGGCTACGTCGATCGCGGCTCGATCCTGCTGGTGGTTTATGGCGCCTTCAGCGCGGCGGTTACCGGCGGCCTTTGGACAAAGGTCTCTGGCGTCCAGGTCCTGGCTCTGGCCGGGGTCTGCGCGGTCCTGCTCGCGATCGTTCTGGCCACGACCCTGTTTGCCTCCCGCGCCCTGGGCTTCTCCAAGCCCGATCAGATCGCCATCGTGTTCTGTGGGTCGAAAAAAAGCCTGGCCTCCGGCGTTCCCATGGCCAGCATCCTGTTCCCGGCCCCGATGGTCGGCGTTCTGGTGCTGCCGCTGATGATCTTCCACCAACTGCAACTGATGGCCTGCGCCCTGATCGCCCAGCATTGGGCCGCGCGTCAGATCAAGGCGACCCCATCATGAGTGACCAGCAGCCGCTGACCGACCGCGTGGCGCTGGTCACCGGAGCGACGCGCGGGATCGGACGGGCACTGGCCCTCGCCCTGAGCGCCGCCGGCGCCCACGTGATCGCGATCGGCCGGACCCAGGGGGCGCTTGAGGATCTGGACGACGAGGCCAAGGCCCTGGGCGGCGCGGCGGTCACCCTGGTTCCACTCGACCTCACCAATGGCGACGGCGTCGATCAACTCGCCGAGACGATCTTAAGCCGGTTCGGCCGCCTGGATATCCTGGTTCACGCCGCCGGCGTTCTACTGGGCCTGCGGCCCGTGCTGCATATTCCGCCGCCGGTGTGGGACAAGATCGTCGCTACCAATATTACCGCGACCTACCGGCTGATCCGCGCCATGGAGCCGCCGCTGCGCGCCTCGGACGCCGGGCGAGCGATCTTCCTCACCGCTGAACAGGCGGCGCGGCCAACGGCCTTCTGGGGATCATTCGCGGCCAGCAAGGCGGCGCTGGAAGCCCTGGTCCGCGCCTGGGCCGACGAGGTCGACAACACGCCGATCCGGGCCGTTTTGCTGGATCCAGGCCCGATGCGCACCAAGCTGCGGACCGAGGCGTTTCCGGGCGAGGAGCCGGACTCCCTGACCAGCCCCAGCGCCCTTGGACCGATGGTTGTCGAACTGGCCCAGGCGACGGACCCAGGTCCGCCGACCGGCGTTCACGGCTTTATTTCGTGGGCGTCCGCGCGTTACGCCGCCGGGCCTGAAACGCCTTGACCGGATCGGTGATGGCCTCGTCGTAGGGGTTCTTGCCGGTTTTCACGGTGATGCGGATCGGCGTGCCGGGCAGATCGAAACTCTGACGGATCGAATTGATCAGATAGCGCCGGTAGCTTTCCGGCAGCTTGTCGGCGTGGCTGGCGAACAGCACGAATGTCGGCGGTCGGGCCTTGGTCTGGGCCATGTATTTGGGTTTGACTCGCCGGCCGTGGACGGCCGGTGGCGGGTGGCGCTCCACGGCGATCTTCAGCCAGTCGTTCAAATCCCGCGTCTTGAGCTTGGTCGACCAGTCCGCGTGGGCCTTGATAACCGCCGGCATCAGGCGGTCGAGCCCTCGCCCGGTCTCCGCCGACAGCGCCACCACCGATGCGCCGCGCAGCTGCGGCAGCGCTTCCTCAGCCCGCTCGATGAAGTCGCGCAGCTTGGCCCCCGGATCCTCGACGAGGTCCCACTTGGCCAGCACGAAGATCAGCGCTCTGCCCTCGCGCTCGACCAGGTCGGCGATGGTCAAATCCTGGGTCTCGAACGGATGGGTGGCGTCCATCACCAGGATCACCACCTCGGCGAACGTAAGGGAGCGCAGCGTGTCCTGGGTGGAAAGTTTTTCCAGCGCCTCGTCGATCCGCGCCTTGCGGCGAAGACCGGCCGTGTCGACCAGGCGGATGCGGCGTCCGTCCCACTCCCAGTCGACCGACACGGCGTCCCGGGTGATGCCGGCCTCCGGGCCGGTCAGCAGGCGCTCCTCGCCGATCAGACGATTGACCAGCGTCGATTTACCGGCGTTCGGGCGCCCGATCACAGCGATCCGAATCGGCTTTTCGCCCAGGTCGGCGCCGCTATCATCCCCGTCTTGTTCAAGGTCGGCCTCGGACGGCTCGGCGGCCAGGACGGCGGCGTAGAGATCGCCCATCCCCTCGCCGTGCTCGGCCGAAATTGAAACCGGTTCGCCGAAGCCGAGATTGAACGCCTCCAGCGCGCCCGCGTCCCCGGCCCGGCCCTCGGTTTTGTTGGCGACGATGATCACCGGCTTGCCGCTTCGGCGCAGCACGCCCGCGAACAGCTCATCGAGAGGGGTGACGCCGTCACGAGCATCGATGACGAACAGGATCAGCTCGGCCTGCGCCACCGCCAGCTCAGTCTGGTGGCGCATGCGCGCCTCAAGACTTTCATCGGTGACATCCTCGAAGCCGGCGGTGTCGATCAGCTCCAGATCGATATCACCCAGCCGACCGGTGCCGAAGCGGCGATCGCGCGTGACGCCGGGACGATCGTCGACAATGGCGAGTTTCTTGCCTGCCAGTCGATTGAACAGGGTCGACTTTCCGACATTCGGACGGCCGACGATTGCGAGCTTCAGCCGATCCATGGGCTTGGCCAATATCTACCGGATGGCGACCAGCTGGCCGCCTTCGGTAACCGCATAGATCATGCCTCCGACCGCAATCGGTCCGAGCAGGTCCTCGGAGCCGAGGTGAAGGCTCGCCATCGTCGCCCCAGTCTTCGGATTCAGCGCCAGAGCGACACCGTGGGTAGACAGCGTGATCAAACGATTGCCCGCCAGCAGCGGACTCGACCAATAGGCACGCTTGTTCTTTTTCAGACCCTCGTTGAGGTCCCTGATCCAATAGAGTTGACCACTGTCGCGCGAGACGCAGATCACCTGACCGCTCTGATCGACCACATAGACCACGTCCCCGGCTGCCCACGGGGTGGTGGTGGCCGACACTGGCAACGTCCACCGCACCGAGCCGGTGCGAAGATCGACGGCGGCGAAATAGTTGGCGTGACTGACGGCGAAAACGTCGGTCTTGTAGATCACCGGCCGCCCGGCGATGTCGCGGATCTCGGAGAGCGCGTTGGTTCTACTGGCGCGCGACAGGCTGGCGTTCCACAATTCGTTACCGTTGGCGGCGCGCAGCGCAACCAGTTCACCCGAAGCGAACGACGCCACCACCGTGTCGTTAGCGACCGCCGGACTTGACGCGGCGAGGATCCGGGCGGGTTCGGTCAGGGCCTGATAGGTCCACAGCTGAAGTCCGGTGGTGGCGTCAAACGCCAGCATCTCGTCGTTCACGTCGACCACGAACACCCGGCCATCCGCGACGGTCGGCGCCGAGTGCAGGGGCGCCTCGCTGCGCGTCCGCCATCCGATAGCCCCGCTCTTGGCGTCGAGTTGCACGACCTCCTTGAACCCAGATGAGGCGTAAATCTTCCCATTCGCATAGGAGAGGCCGCCGCCAAAGGCTTCGTGATCCCGCTTCGATTTGGGCATTATATTTTGGCGCCAAAGCTGCGCGCCGGTGCGCGCATCGTGGGCGGAAACCGTCGAACCGCCATCCATGACGAACAGGATCCCGCCGACGGCGATCGGCGGCGCGGTGATGTGGTGACGGCGCGATGACGCCAGGCCGATTGATCGTTTCCAGGCCACCTGGAATGCCGGCGCCGCTTCGACGTTTTCGATCGATTGTTCCAGAGATCCGCCGGCCACGGGCCAATCGGCCTGGGCAGCCGGCGCCGGCAGGAAGAAATCCTGCCCTTTCAAAGCGTCGGCGACCTTGAGTTGGTCGTTCAGCGCGATGATCGGAATACGGTTGGCCCGCGACGCGGCGCTAGCTTTGCCCTTCTCCTTGGCACGGCCATGAAAGGGATTGAGGCTACCGACCTTGGATACGGTGGAGCATGCTCCCAGCGTCAGGAGCGCCATTACGGCGACCGCGCCGAGCTTGCTTCTATTGATCATTGAGGGTTCCCGGCAGGGGTTTGGGCGGAGTCATCGGACGCCGGCGCGCCCTGATCGCCGCCGAAAAGCGACCCCGTGACAGTCGGGCCAGCCGGCGGCGGCAATGTGGCGGCAGCTTTGACGACCTGTGACACCAGCCCGGCCTGGCCGCTGTCGATAAGGGCGATGGCGCCCTGAGCCCGCGCGCGCATGCTCTGGCTGACTCCCAGGGTCAGCCCAAGGGCGTTAAAATCGCCCCGGGCCTCTTGGAGCTTGCCCGCCTGCAGCTTCGCCAGCGCCAACATCTCCTTGGCCTGGAGACTGAAGGGGTGTTTCTCGCCGATCAGCGCCTTCAACCGGGTCTCGATCTGGCTGTATGGCGCGGTGTCCATGATCGCCTGACTGGCGCGCAGCGCCGCAAGATCGCGCAAGACGTCGTTGGGCGCGGCCTTGGCCGCCGCGTCGTATAAGCCCTCGGCTTCCGAGGTCTGATCGGCGGAGAGGCGGATATTGCCCTGCTGCAGCAAGGCCAGGGTGCGGTAGGCGGCCGGTCCATCCTTTGCCACGCCGGCGAAGGCGCTGAACGCACCGGTCTGATCGCCGCCAGAGAGCGTCACGACACCCTTGTCATAGGCCAGCGACGCCGCCCCGATATT
>JAYTXV010000393.1:0-6227 GCA_043742805.1 Caulobacteraceae bacterium
CCTCGACATTGGCGTTTCGAACCCCACCGGACGAACTGCCCATGACCACGGCGATCAGACGGTGGCCGTTGCGCATCGCCGAAGCCGCAAGATTGAATCCAGCCGCATTGGTGAAGCCTGTCTTCAGCCCATCGACACCTGGCATTTTCCCCAACAGGTGGTTAGTATTGACCATCGTCCGGCCACGATAGGTAAATTCCTCCTGGCTGAAGAAGTTATAGTATTGAGGGTAGTCCCGAAGCACTGCACGCGCCAGTATCGCCAAGTCGTGGGCACTCGAAATCTGACGGTTATCTGGAAGCCCGTTCGGATTCACATATCGAGTGTTGGCCATTCCGAGCTGTTGTGCTTTCAGGGTCATCAGGTCCGAGAACCGCGATGAGGTGCCGCCAACCTTCTCCGCGATGGCGATGGCCATGTCGTTGGCCGAATGAACGGCCATCGCGTGCAGGGCGTCTTCCACCGATATGGTTTCGCCGGCTCTCAGTCCCAACTTCGTCGCGGGCTGAGCTGCGGCCAACGGCGAGACCACGATCATGTCATTGAGGTGAAGCCTTCCCGAGGCCAGGGCGTCAAACGCCAGATACATGGTCATCACCTTGGTGACCGAGGCGGGGTATCGAGGGCTGTCCGCCCGTTCGGCGAAAAGGATTTCCCCGCTCCGAGCGTCCATCACAATAGCCGTGTCTTTAGGTTCACCCCCGACGATCGGGTTGGAGACGAGTCGGGCGCGAGGATGGTGGTGGCCGCGCGCGAGGGCATTTGACGGCTGGATCGCCACGCAGCCAGCCGCGAAGGCGACCAGCATTCCAGTGACGAGGCGTCGGGCTGGCTTGGTCATGGGTGGGCTCCGGTCACTGCGGGGTTCGGCGAACGTGGCTGCCATCTCTCGAGCGATAGGTATGCTCCTAACGATGTTTCGCGAAGGTAAACAAGTGGTAGGGACGTCGCACCCCCTGAAGGTCGGCGATCAGGTCCGCAAAAATGCTGCGGTGCACAATAAGTGTTTTGACTTTTGCACCGCAGCATGAAAATACGGTTTCAACAGTCTTGGACTTGCATCCGACGATCCCGCAGTTCGAGGCCCCAGGAAACTCAACCCAAGGAGCCCCCAATGCCCACCTCGACCGAAGTCAAGACGCCCTACGACTACTTCACCGCTGGGAATCACGCGTTCAAGGAAAGCTTTGAGAAATCCATCGCGGCCCTGACCGAAATGAATGCCCATTCGAAGAAAAATCTCGAGGCGCTCGTCGCTTCGATGACGGCCGCCGCGAAGGGCGCCGAGACCATGGGCGCACGCGCCATGGCTTTCTCGAAGAAGTCTGTCGAAGGTCAGGTCGCCGCCGCGAAGGCCTTGACCGCCGCCAAGAGCATTCAGGAAGCCGTCGAGCTTCAAACTGGCTTCGCAAAGACCGCCTTCGAGACTTATGTGGCTGAAGTCACCGAAATCTCCGAAATCACCTCAGCGTCCGTCAAAAAAGTGATGTCGCCGATTAACGAGCGCGTCTCCGCCCTCGTGGAACGGGTTCAGTCGGCCCGCTAGTACCCAACCCGGTTCGCGGTGGCGGGCCAAGTTGAAAAGATAGCTAGACTCGGACGGGCCCGCGCCTTTCCGGGTCTTTTTTTTGCGCTGACGGTCGTTGCTCCACGCCTTCCCTGCGATGTGGGGAAGCGCTAGAAGTGTCGATATGGCATCGCCTCACTCACGACTTGAAGCGCTCAATATCATCTTGCCCAATCCGGTGGCGCCGGTGGCGAATTACGTGCCTTTTGTGCGGCATGGCGATCTCATTTACATATCAGGCCAGGTGTCCCTCGACGCTCAGGGCGGTATTCGAGGAACCGTTGGAGAGGATGTCGATCTTGAACGCGGCCAATTGGCCGCGCGCCTGTGCGGGCTCAATCTGCTCGCCCAGATGAAAGCCGCTTGCGATGGGGATCTTTCGCGGGTGCGGCAGATCCTGAGGCTCGGTGGCTTCGTTCAAGCAGGCCCGACATTTTTCGATATCCCGAAAGTTATAAACGGCGCATCGGACTTGATGGTCGAAGTTTTTGGTGATGTCGGCCGTCATGCCCGATCGGCGGTGGGCGTTTTTCGTCTTCCGCTGAATTTCGCGGTTGAGGTCGACGCCATCATCGAGGCGCCATGAGAAATCTGTTCGGCGAAGCCTGGGATCGGTTGTTCGGCCCACCCGTCGCCCACAGAGGCCTATGGTCGCCTGACGGTCCGCCCGAAAATTCCCTTGGCGCGTATCAGGCGGCCTGCGCCGCGGGCTACGGCATAGAGCTCGACGTTCAGATCAGCGCCGACGGTGAAGCGATGGTGTTTCACGACGCGCATCTGGAACGCATGACCGGCCAGGAGGGCCGGCTGTGCGATCACAGCGCCGCCGATCTGCGGCGAATGCGGTTGGCGGGAACCGATGAAACTATTCCAACCCTCGCCGAGGCGCTGACCGAGATTGGACGGCGAGCCATGGTCCACATCGAGATCAAGATTCCGTTCGGTGAAGTCGGGCCGCTCGAACGCCGGGTTTGCGAGGTGCTGATCGATCACAACGGACCGACCAGCGTTGTTGGCTTCAATCCCTATTCTCACGCCTGGTTCGCCGATCATCACCCCAAAGTTCTTCGGGGGCTCGACAGCTATAGCTACACGGGTCCCGACGCGCGCCACATCGCCCCCGACGTGCGCAAGCGCTACGCTCAATTGGGTCACGTCCAGATCGCAAGGCCCCACTTCCTAGCGCTCAGTCTCGACATGCTGCCGTCCGCCAAAGCCGACGCCTTTCGGCGGGACGGAATGCCGATCCTGGCCTGGACCGTTCGCGCGCCGGCGCAATGGGACGCGGTCAAGGCGTCATGCGACAATCTGATCTTCGAGAGCTTCGCGGCGTGACAGGCCTCAAGGCCGCGGTTGGTGTCCACCGCAGAGTCGCCGAGATTGGCCGGGAGGCCTGGGATGCTTGCGCCGCCAGTCCCGACTATGCGAAAAATCCGTTCGTATCCTATGACTTCCTCAACTGCCTGGAAGAGGCTGGATGCGCCGTGGAACGGACCGGGTGGGGTCCACAGCATCTGACTTTGCGTGATGACCGGGGTGAGGTCGCGGCGGTGATGCCGCTGTATCTAAAGTCGCATAGCCAGGGTGAGTATATCTTTGATCACGCCTGGGCCGATGCCTATGAGCGCGCCGGCGGTCGGTACTATCCCAAGCTCGTCGCGGCTTCCCCATTCTCGCCGGTGACGGGTCCGAGACTACTGGTTCGGTCGGATGTTGATCGCGATGCGGGTAGGGAAATGTTGCTCGACGGGGCGCTTCTGCTCTGTGACCGGAGCCGGATAGCGACCGTTGGCGTAAATTTTTCCACCGCGGAAGAATGGCGATTCCTTGGAGACCGGAAACTGCTGCAAAGGCAGAATCAGCAGTACCACTGGCTGAACGTCGGCTATGGCGGTTTTGACGATTTCCTGGCGGCTTTATCCTCGGGAAGGCGCAAGACGATTCGCCGGGAACGCCGCGACGCGGTGGTGGGCCTGGAAATCGAACTTCTGACCGGTCGGGATCTGAAGGAAGAACATTGGGACGCCTTCTTCGGCTTCTACGTGGACACCGGTTCGCGAAAGTGGGGTCAGCCCTATCTCAACAGGCGGTTCTTTTCTCTTCTCGGCGAGAGAATGGGCGACAAAGTTCTCCTGATCATGGCCAAAAGGAACGGTCGCTGTATCGCCGGAGCGCTCAACCTCATCGGCGAGGATTGCCTCTACGGTCGAAACTGGGGCTGCAGCGAGGATGTCCCGTTTCTTCATTTTGAGCTGTGCTACTATCAGGCTATCGATTGGGCCATCAATCATCGATTGGCCCGCGTCGAGGCCGGCGCGCAGGGCCAGCACAAGATCGCGCGAGGTTATCTTCCAACGCCGGTCTACTCCGCACATTATATCGCCGACCCGGCTCTGCGTGCGCCGGTGGCTCGCTTCCTCGAACAGGAGCGCAACGCCGTGCAGGGCGAGATGGACTGGTTGGCGGAGGAATATTCGCCGTTTCGGCAGGTCGGCTAAAATTCTCCAGCACCGGTCAAGCGGCGCCACACCGAGCGGAGCTGTCCCGCCTTTTATCGGTCGGCTCTGGTGACATCGCTTAGGCTCATCACCTCTCTGTCCACAGCATCGACTATCGCCCGGCCAGCACGATCAGGCCACAGGCTGTCGACCAACCCATCCGGATCGCTCGAGCCCATTGAGGATGAAAACGCAGCGTCAAGCTCCGGGGGCGCCCGGTTCAACAGCAAGCCCGTGGGTCTTCCTGGACCACTACAGTCGGGCGCGGCGGGCGGTCTCCAGACAGGTTTTGGCTATCACGACCTAATCGGCCAGGGACTTGCCGGCGTCGCACTCCAGACCTTGCACGACGGACGCGAACCACTTTCGCTGGCGCTCGGTGGGATTGTCGTCGTGAGGGACTCCCGCCAGACCCCTATGTCAGGCCAGACCATCTTGTTAGGCCAAACCACCTTGTTACGCATGGATCATAACTGCAAAGGGCGCGAACATGAGTCTCGATGGCGTTTACGACGAGGAAAACATCTTCGCCAAGATTCTGCGGGGCGAGGTTCCGGCGGCAAGAATCTGCGAGGACGACGCCACCCTGTCCTTCATGGACGTCTTTCCCCAGTCCCGTGGTCACGCCCTGGTCGTCCACCGCACCTCCCAGGCCCGCAACCTTCTTGACGTTAGCTCAGAGGATCTCTGCGCGGTCATGGGCGCCGCGCAACGCTTGACCCGGGCGGTACGCGCCGCGCTGGCGCCGGACGGTATAATGATTAGTCAGTTCAATGGTGCGGCCGCAGGGCAGACGATCTTCCACCTGCACGTCCATGTCATTCCCAGATGGAACGATGTGCCGCTTGGACGCCACGGCGCGGGCGGCATGGCCGACTTTCAAAGCCTCGTAAGGCTCGCCGGCGAGATCGCCGCCTACCTCGGACCGGCAGGCTGAACGACGCCGCGCCCTCCGCCGGATCGGCGGAGGGCGCGGGAGACTATTCCGCCAGGGCAGGCTCCTGGGCGTCGGAAGCGTCCTTGTCGGCGGCAGAGGTGGGCGGAGGTGATTTGGCGTCGAATTCGAACGCGAGTTTTCCGTCCACCAGGATGACCTTCACATGGCCTCCCTTGGCCAATCGTCCGAACAGGATGTCGTCGGCCAGGGGGCGCTTGATCTGCTCCTGTATGACCCGCCCCAGGGGACGGGCGCCATAGAGTTCGTCGAAACCGTTCTTGGCCAGCCAGTCCAGGGCTTCGTCGGAGGTCTCGATGGTCACGTGGCGATCAGCCAGCTGGGCTTCGAGTTGCAGGATGAACTTTTGCACTACCATCCGGATGACCTCGGGCGTCAGGGACTTGAAAGCCACGATCGCGTCGAGCCGGTTGCGGAATTCCGGGGTGAAGAGCTTCTTGATCGCTTCCTCATCCTGGTTTTCCATCTTCCCTCGGCCGAAACCGATCGAGTTTCGCTGAGCGTCGGAGGCGCCGGCGTTGGTGGTCATGATCAGGACGATGTTCCTGAAATCCACTTTCTTGCCGTTCGAGTCGGTCAGCGTGCCGTGATCCATAACCTGCAGCAGAATATTATAGACATCCTGGTGAGCCTTTTCGATCTCATCCAGCAGCACAACCGCGTGTGGATGCTGATCCACGCCGTCGGTCAGCAATCCGCCCTGATCAAAACCGACATAACCGGGAGGCGCGCCGATCAGGCGGCTGACGGTATGGCGCTCCATATATTCGCTCATGTCGAAGCGCAGCAGCTCGATGCCTAGAGTCGACGCCAGTTGCCTCGCGGTCTCGGTCTTGCCGGTGCCGGTCGGCCCGGAAAACAGGTAGCAGCCGATCGGCTTGTTGGGTTCACGCAGGCCCGCTCGAGCCATCTTCATCGCCGAGGCCAGCTGGTGGATGGCGTCTTCCTGGCCAAACACCGCGGTCTTGAGGTCGGACTCCAGCTGCCGAAGTGATTCGGTGTCGGACTTGGAAACCGACTTAGGCGGGATCCGCGCGATCTTGGACACCACGATCTCGACTTCTTTCAGACCGATCACCTTCTTGCGGCGGCCTTCGGGCAGAAGCATCTGCGAAGCTCCGGCTTCGTCGATGACGTCGATGGCCTTGTCCGGTAGTTTGCGATCGGTAATGTATTTGTCCGCCAGTTCGACAGCCGCGCGAATGGC
>JAYTXV010000394.1:0-11950 GCA_043742805.1 Caulobacteraceae bacterium
CTCGCCTCGGTTTTGGCCCGCACCTCGTCCAACGTCACGCCGGGCGCCAGTTCTGTCAGGGTGACGCCGCCGCCCTTGCGGTCGATGTCGAAGACGGCGAGATCGGTGACCAACAGGTCCACCACGCCCGCGCCGGTCAGCGGCAAGGTACAGGCTTTCAGCAGCTTGGGCGCGCCGGATTTCTCCACATGGTCCATCACCACCACCACCCGCCGCACGCCGGCCACCAGGTCCATGGCCCCGCCCATACCCTTGACCATCTTGCCGGGCACCATCCAGTTGGCCAGGTCGCCCTTCTCCGACACCTGCATGCCGCCAAGGATCGACAGGGCGATGTGGCCCCCCCGGATCATCGCGAAACTGTCGGCGCTGGAGAAGTAGGACGAACTGTCCAGTTCGGTGATGGTCTGTTTGCCGGCGTTTATCAGATCGGCGTCGGCCTCGCCCTCGAACGGGAAGGGACCCATGCCCAGCATGCCGTTCTCGCTCTGCAGCGTGACGCTGATGCCGTCGGGGATATGGTTGGCGACCAGGGTCGGAATGCCGATCCCCAGGTTCACATAGTATCCGTCCTGGAGTTCCTTCGCCGCGCGGGCGGCCATGTCGTTGCGGGTCCAGGCCATCAGGCGGCTTCCTTCTGGCGGGTGGTCAGCTGTTCGATGCGCTTTTCGAAATGATCGCCCCGGAACAGGGCGTCGACATAGATGCCGGGCGTGTGGATCGAATCCTTGTCCAGCGCGCCCACCGGCACGATCTCCTCAACCTCGGCGAGGGTGACCTTGCCGGCCGTGGCCATCATCGGGTTGAAGTTCCGCGCGGTCTTTCGATAGATCAGATTGCCCTCGGCGTCGCCCTTCCACGCCTTGATGATCGACAGGTCGGCCTTGAGGCCGCGCTCCATCACATAGTGCTCGCCGTCGAACTCGCGCACCTCCTTGCCCTCGGCCACCAGGGTGCCGACGCCGGTCTTAGTGAAGAAGGCCGGGATGCCGGCGCCGCCGGCGCGGATGCGCTCGGCCAGGGTGCCCTGCGGGTTGAACTCCAACTGCAGCCTGCCCGATAGATAGAGCTGTTCGAACAGCTTGTTCTCGCCGACGTAGGAGCTGATCATCTTGTCGATCTGGCCGGTGGCCAGCAGCAGGCCAAGGCCAAAGCCGTCGACGCCGCAGTTGTTGGAGATCACCGTAAGGCCCTTCGTTCCGGCGTCGCGGATCGAGGCGATCAGGTTCTCGGGGATGCCGCACAGGCCAAAGCCACCGGCCATGATAGTCATGCCGTCAAACAGCATGCCGGCCAGGGCGGCCGAGGCGTCGTCGCGAAGTTTCGATGCCACGATGGTCTTCCCGCATTGCACAATTTGAACGAGACCCAAGCCTTAGTCCTGAAGGGCGATTGATTTCAACCGCGGGGCGTGGATGTTTCACGCCATGACCCCAGCCGCTCTCGAACCGGTCCCGCTTCGCCTCGATAAGGACGACCCGGCGGCCTTCGCGGCGCGCCTGGGCGCCAGTTTCGCCCGGCACGGCTTCGCGGTGGTATCCGACCACGGCCTCGACCAGGGCCGGATTGACGCGCTTGGCGCCGATATGAAGGCGCTCTTCGCCCAGCCCGAGGCGGTCAAGCGCCGGAGCTTCGTCGAGGGCGGCAAGGGCCAGCGCGGCTACACCGCCTTCGGCGTCGAAACGGCCAAGGGCGCGGCCCATTCCGATCTCAAGGCGTTCTGGCACGTTGGCCGCGAGTTGGCCCCCGACCACCCACTTCGCGCGCTAATGCCCGAAAACGTCTGGCCCGAAACGCCGGCGAGCTTCCGCGACAATTCCTTGGGAGTGTTCGGCGCCCTGGAGGGGCTTGGCGCGCGGATTCTGGCGGCGATCGCCCGTCACCTGGCGCTTGCGCCGGATTTTTTCGACGGGCCGGTCGCCGACGGCAACAGTATCTTGCGCCTGTTGCATTATCCGCCCGCCGACTTCGACGGGCCACATATCCGCGCCGCGGCGCATGAGGACATCAACGCCATCACCTTGCTGCTGGGCGCCGAGGAGGCCGGGCTGGAGGTGCTGGACCGAGACGGAACCTGGCTGTCGATCAACCCGCCGCCAGGCGCGGTGGTGGTCAACATCGGCGACATGCTGGCGCGCCTGACCAACGACGCCCTGCCCTCCACCAGCCACCGGGTGGTTAATCCCGCCACTGAGCGCCGGGGCGTGGCGCGCTACTCGACACCGTTCTTCCTGCACTTCCGGCCGGACTTCCTGATCGTGACCCCCGACGAATGCGTGACGGCGGAACGGCCCAACCGCTATCCCGAGCCGATCACCGCACATGAGTTCCTGCAGCGGCGCTTGGTTGAAATCGGGCTGGGCTAAAGCACGCAATCGGCCAGGCCGTCCTTCGCCACCACGCCCGAGCGAGCCTCTATGCCGCTCGCGCGGCGACGGACGTAGGGTCCGGGAGTGGCGGCTTTCCATTTCAGCGGGCTGGGCAGCACGGCGGCCAGTCTGCCGGCTTGCGCCACGGTCAAGGACCGGGCGGAGGTGTGGAAATAGTGCTGTGACGCCGCCTCCACTCCGTAGATGCCGGGACCCATTTCCACGACATTGAGATAGACCTCCATGATCCGCCGCTTGCCCCAGATCGTCTCGATCAGCACGGTGAACCACGCCTCGGCGCCTTTGCGCGCCCAGGACCTTTGCGGCCACAGGAAGGTGTTCTTGGCCGTCTGCTGGCTGATGGTCGAGCCGCCGCGAATCCGGCCGGGTCGTTGTTCATTGTGCTTCATCGCTTTCTCCATGGCGTTGAAGTCGAAGCCGTGATGCGCACAGAAACCGGAATCCTCCGAGGCGACCACCGCCCGGATCATGGCCGGCGAGATGCTCGAGACCGGCGCCCAGCGGTAGTCGAGGCCGTTGCCCTGGATCAGGCGCTCGATCATCAGGATGGTTATCGGCGGCGGGACAAAGCGATAGATCACCACCCAGATCGGCGGTCCGGCGATCGCCAGCACGACCAGCGTCGCCAAAAGGTTTCGCAGCCCTCGTAACAGGCCGCCCCCCGATCTCGATCCGCGTGTTCGCGCCATGGCGCCCCGTTTCCCCCGCGCCCTCCGCGAGCCGACGCGAGATAAGGGTTGCGTCAGGCGCCGGCTTCGCGTCAAGCGGCATCAAACCAGATCAAGGGAACATGAGTTCATGGATGTCAGCGAGGCGGTGGCGCGGCGAATGTCGGTGCGGGCGTTCAAGCCCGATCCGGTGCGGGGCGATTTGGTGAAGGCGATTTTAGACGCCGCCAAGGCCGCGCCGTCAGGGGGCAACCTCCAGCCCTGGCGCGTCTACGCCATCGCCGGCGAGCCCCTGGCGCGGTTCAAGGCCCTGGTTGCCGCCACGCCTATGGAGGAGCCGGAATATGAGGTTTATCCGGCCAACCTCTGGGATCCGCTCCGCACCCGGCGCTATGTCTGCGGCGAGGATCTATATGCGTCGATCGGCATCGGCCGCGACGACCGCCCCGGACGTTTCCGGCAATTGGCCAAGAACACCGAGTTCTTCGGCGCGCCCGTGGGTTTGTTCTTCTGCCTGGATCGCAAGGTCGGCTACCCCCAGTGGGCCGACATGGGCATGTTCATGCAGACGGTCATGCTGCTGGCCTTGGAGCGCGGCCTGGACACCTGCGCCCAGGAATACTGGGCCCGCTATCCCAAGACGGTGGCGAAATTCATCGACCTTCCCGATGATCATATGCTGTTCAGCGGCATGGCGCTTGGCTACCGCGATGAGGCCGCGCCGATCAACGGCTGGCGAACGCGCCGCGACCCGCTGGATGTATGGTGCGAGATGACGGGCTTCGACTGAATGGGCGAGTCAGGCGGCGGTCTCAACCGCCGCCTTAGGCCGCTTCGGGGACTTAGCCTCCTTGGCTTTCTTGACTTTTTTCTTCTTTTTCTCGGGGGCTTTTTCGGCGTCCGGCGACGGCGGCGGCTTGGCGGCCTTCGTCTTGGCCGGTCCGTCGGCGGCTGCGGCGAGGCTGGTCAGGGTCCTCAGAAAGGCCTCGCGCTTTTTCGGTGACAGCAGGGCCAGCAGGCGCTCATCAGCCTCGGCCGCCGCTCCGGCTCCGGCGCCGAGGGCTTCGCGCCCGGCCTCCGACAGGCGCACCGTATTGGCCCTGGCGTCGGTGGCCGAGCGTTCGCGCTGCAGCAACCCCTTGGCCAGCATGCGCGCCACCAGGTCGGCTAGGGTCGAGCGATCGATACCGGTGGCCCTGACCAGATCGTTCTGGGTCAGGCCATCGACGGTGGCGGCGGCGGAAAGCACCGTGAACTGCCGCTGAGTGAGATTGGCGACGCCCTCCGCCTCGGCGTGAAAATCCAGAGCCAACTGGAGCGTACGATGCAGCAGATGCGTCGCCGAACCGTTCAGTCCGTCCCGGACGGTCTTGCCCTTACTCTTGGCCATCGCGTTCCTCTTAAGCGCGGACGAACTCAACGCGCGATTCCCTAGCAAAAATTCAAGTCGCTTTCACGACAGACCATCCGTGGACGTCTGGTCTCGGGACATGGTCAAAGACCTGATTCGGGCGGTTCTGGAATGTCGCCCGGCAGACCGGAACGGTTGTGCCTCATCAGATAGGGGGTCTGGGCCAGGGCGAAGACCACCGCAGCCACCATGACCACGATACGAAATACGCCCCAGGTCTCGGCGGTCTGGGTGCGGCGCACGACCTCATTGGCGATCGCGCAGGCCCACCAGAACAGACCGTAGCGGACCGCCAGGATCCGCCAGGCCGAATCCGGCAGTTCGAACGCACCGCCAAGAATGGCCTTCAACGGGTTTTTTTTCAGCAACAGGCCGCCGAACAGCACGGCTCCCAGCACGCCGTCGACGATGGTCATCTTCATCTGCAGGATGTCGGCCCTGTGCAGGAACAGGCTGACGCCGCCGAACACCAGGGCCAGACCGCCGCTGAAGGCCGGCAGGGGCGCCAGCCGGCGCTCGACAATCAGCCCGACCGCCAGCGCCAGAACCGAGCCGCCGACCACGAACCAGGTGGCCAGGGCAAAATCGTGGGTAACCAGCAATACCGCCAGAAAGGCGATGGCCGGCGCTCCGTCCACGGCCAGTCGGACCCAGGACGCCGAGGGTGCGCGCTCAACCATGAAATGGTCCCTCCAACCCCACCAGCGAGCGCGAGAAGGCGCGGGCGTCGAAGGCCTGCAGATCCTCAACCCCTTCGCCGACGCCGATCAGTTTGATCGGTGAATCCGAGGCCTGAGCCACCGGCACCAGCACCCCGCCCCTGGCCGTGCCGTCGAGCTTGGTCATGACGATACCGGTGACGCCGATGGCGTTGCCGAAGACATTTTCCTGCGCCAGCGCGTTGCGTCCGACGGTGGCGTCGAGCACCAGCAGCACTTCATGAGGGGCATCCGGGTCGATCTTGTGGAGCACACGGATCATCTTGGTAAGTTCATCCATCAGTCCCTGTTTGTTCTGTAGCCGCCCAGCGGTGTCGATCAGCAATACGTCATAGGCCTCGGCCCTGGCCCGCTCCAAGGCGTCAAAGGCCAGGCCCGCGGCGTCGGCGCCGCTGGGGCGCGACATGAAGTCGGCCCTCGCCCGCTCGGCCCAGACCTTCAGCTGTTCCACCGCCGCGGCGCGAAAGGTGTCGCCGGCGGCGATCAGCACCCGGGCGCCGCGTCCCGTCAGGTCCGAGGCGATCTTGCCCAGGGTGGTGGTCTTGCCCGAGCCGTTGACGCCGATGAACAGCACCACATAGGGCCGGGGGCCGCTCAGGGGGTCGAACACCCCCTGCCGGGGAAGGAGCTCGGCCGCCACCGCTTCGGCCAGGGCCTGTTTGATTTCGTCCTCGTTCGATGACTTGCCGAATCGCTGCATCGCGAACGCCTCGGTGATCCGCGCCGCCGCGGTGGGCCCGAGGTCGGCCTCGATCAACATTTCCTCCAGTTCATTCAGCTGGGCCTGATCCAGCGGCCGGGCCACCAGCGTCTGGGTGATCTGCTGGGTCATCTGCCGCGATGATCGCGACAGCCCCTCGGTCAGCCGGGACAACCAGCCCTGGCGACGCTCCGTCATGCCGCGGTCCAGGCGCCGAGGTGCGCACGCACGCCGTCATGGCCCGTGATCACGCCGGCGATCATCGCACCGGGCGTTGCCTCGCCCGCGAACGCCACCTCGGTAAAGTCCTCGGCCCGAGCCCGGCCTGGGCGCTCCACCAGGGCGCTGACAGCCCGTCCAATGGTCCGGTTCAGGTGACGGGCAAAGGCGGCGTCTCCGGCCGCCCGCAGGCGCGTGGCGCGGGCTTTGACCACGCCCGGTTCAACCCTGGGCATCCGCGCCGCCGGTGTGCCTGGACGAGGGCTGAAAGGGAACACATGCAGGAAAGACAGGTCGGCCGATGTCACCAGCGACAGGGTGTTGTCGAACGCCTGTTCCGTTTCGGTTGGAAAGCCGGCGATCAGGTCGGCGCCGAAGGCGACGTCCGGACGGACGCGGCGTACGGCGGCGATCAGTTCCAGAGCGTCGGCGCGGCTGTGCCGGCGCTTCATCCGCTTGAGGATCATATCATCGCCGGCTTGGAGCGACAGATGCAGATGCGGCATCAATCGCGCCTCGCCCGCCAGACAGCCCATCAGGTCGTCGTCGACCTCGGCTGTATCTATCGAGGACAGGCGCAGGCGGGGCAGCTCCGGCACGCCCTTGAGAATCCGGCGGACAAGACCGCCAAGCCGGGGCGCGCCGGGCAGATCGTCGCCCCAGCTCGTCAGGTCGACGCCCGTCAGCACCACCTCGTTATAGCCGGCGCGAGCCAATCCCCTGATCTGGTCGACCACCGCGCCGGCGGGCACCGAGCGGGAATTTCCCCGTCCGTACGGAATGATGCAGAAGGTGCATCGATGGTCGCAGCCGTTCTGGATTTCCACATGGGCCCGGGCGCGGTCGGCAAAACCGGCGATCAGATGACCGGCTGTTCGGCTGACCGACATGATGTCGCCGACCCGGACTTTCAGACCCGTGTCCATAAGCGCGCCAGGGGCGGACTTTTCAGCATTTCCCAACACCAGGTCGACTTCATCCATAGCCGCGAAACCGGCGGGGTCGATCTGGGCCGCGCAGCCGGTGACGATGATCCGGATATGGGGCTGTTCGCGACGAGCCTTCCGGATCGCTTGGCGCGCTTGGCGCACCGCCTCTCCGGTCACCGCGCAGGTGTTGAACACCATCGCGTCCGTCACGCCTTCGGCGGTCGCCTGTTCGCGGATGACCTGGGACTCGCAGGCGTTCAGCCGGCAGCCGAAGGTGATCACCTCGACGGCGCGACCGGTCCGGGCCGACTCAACACTGGAAAAACCGTCAGCCATCCAACCATAACGCCTAACCACCCGATCCGGGGCCAGCGCGGCTCTTATCAGAAGTGGGAGACTAACGTCAGGAAGGAATTTCGCGGGCCATGTAGTCGGAGAAGGCGTCCTTCCAGGCCGGGTGCCAGCGCGACAGGGGTGGGCGGTTCTGGATGATGTCCTGGGCCGCCCAGGCGATACGGGCGTTGTCGATCTCGCGCGTAATGTCATTGTCGGGGCAGAGGATGTAGAAATCGCCCGCCGCCAGGCGTTCCAGCATGAAATCCACGACCTGGGCCGCGCTCCAGGCGCCGGGCGGTTTTCCCGATTCTGCCCGCGTCATGCCGGTGAAGGTGAAGCCCGGAACCAGCAGATGGGCCGAAACTTGGCAGCCGGGAGTTTCGCGTAAAGTGTGCTGCAGCCCCTCCGTCAGCGCCTTCACGCCCGCCTTGCTGACATTATAGGCGGTGTCGCCGGGCGGGGTGGTGATGCCCTGTTTGGAGCCGGTGTTGATGATCACCGCCGGACGTTTCTGGTCGATCATCGCCTGGGCGAAGGCCTGGACCCCGTTGATGACCCCGCCCAGGTTGACACCCAGCAGCCGCGTCCAGCCTTCGCGGTTGGCGAAGGCGTGGCCACCGCCCGCGGTTCCGGCGTTGTTCATCAGCACCGCCACGTCGCCGAACCGATCCAGGGCGTGGTCGCGCAAAGCCAAGACCTGATCGTAGACCGCCACATCGGCGACCACACCCTCGACACCCGTTCCGACTGCGGCGCTTGTGGTCAGCGCCACCGCCTTGGCCAGCTGGGCTTCGTCCCGATCGGCGAGCACCACGTTTAAGCCCAGGCGCGCGAAGCGCAGCGCGGCCGCGAGGCCCACGCCGCCGGCGGCGCCGGTGATCACGGCGGTTCGGCGCGGCTGGATGGCGGGATGGGAGCTCATGGTCGGTCTTTCTTACAGTTGCAGTCTGCCGGAGAATTCCACCGCCACCGGCCCGGTCATCAGCACGTGGTTGTCGCTCCCGCGCCATTCGATGGTCAGGTCGCCGCCATCCAGCGTGACCACGGCGCGCCGCTCGCACAGGCCCCGGCGATAGGCGGCGACCAGGGTGGCGCAGGCGCCGGTGCCGCAGGCGCGCGTCTGGCCGACGCCGCGCTCCCAGACCTTCATGCGGATGTGGCCGGGCCCGAGAATCTGGGCGAACTCGACGTTGGTCCGCCGGGGGAACAGCGAGTTGTGCTCGATCACCGGACCCACGGTCGTGACCGGGGCGGTTTCAACGTCGGGAACGAAGAACACCACATGCGGATTGCCGATCGCGACGCAGCCCGGCGCGCGCAGAACGTCATCCACTTCGAGGGCGATCTCGCGGGTGTCCATATCGACGGCCAAAGGAATGTCCCGCCAACCGAGGCCCGGCTCGCCCATGTCGATCGTCACTGTTCCCGGATCCGCCTGGCTGGCAGCCAGAACCCCGACCGGCGTTTCGATTCGCGCATGCGCTTGGCCGCTCGCCTGCATCAACAGCCAGCCCACACAGCGGGCGGCGTTGCCGCAGGCTTCCACCTCACCACCATCCGCGTTCCAGATGCGCATGGCCGCGTCGGCGCGGCGCGACGGTGTTATGGCGATCAACTGATCGCATCCGACGCCGCTCACGCGATTGGCGATCGCGCCGGCCTGTTCGCGCGAGGGTTCGAACGCGGCGCCCTCCGACATAACGACCACGAAGTCGTTTCCCAGTCCGTTCATTTTCAGGAAGGGCAGGTTCATGGGATAGCCCTAGCGAATCCGGCGCCGAAAATCATCCGGCTTTGTCTGCCCTGAATACCTCGGCCAATAGGGCTCCCTCCGCCGCCCGGGTCGATCCCGACCGCCAGGCGATAACCACCTCCCGGCTGGCGAGGTCCGGCTTCAGGGGGCGTACCGCCACATCCGCCGCGCGGGCCAGGCCGGCGTCCACCGCCATGGCCGGCAACAGGGTGACGCCCAGGCCCGAGCCGACCATCTGCACCAGGGTAGCCAGGGAGGTGGCCGCGAAACCGTCTTCATGCGATGCCTTTGGCGCGCCCAGGCCACAGACCGACAGGGCGTGGTCGCGCAGGCAGTGGCCATCTTCCAGCAGGATCAGGTTCTCGCCATCCATAGCCCGGGCCGACACGGTGGCCGACGCACACAGCGGGTGGTTGGCCGGAAAGGCCGCCAGCAGCTCGTCGTCACTGACGTGCGCCCAGTCCAGGCCCGCCATGTCATAGGGCAGGGCGATCAGTACGGCGTCCAGCGCTCCGGCCTTCAGGTCGGTGATCAGGCGCTGGGTCATGTCCTCACGCAGGAACAGCCGCAGCCTGGGAAATCGCGCCCGCAATATCGGCAGGGCCGCAGGCAACAGGAACGGCGCCACGGTCGGGATCACGCCCAGGCGCAGCCGACCTTCCATCGGCTGACCGGCGCTTCGGCAGGCCTGCACCAGATCCTCGGCCTGGGCCAGGATCGTCCCAGCCCTGGCTACGGCCTCTGCGCCGGCGGCGGTCAGGATCACGCCGGAGCGGTTGCGATCCACCATCGACGCGCCGAGAATCTTTTCCAGTTCCTGCACTCCGGCCGAGAGGGTCGGCTGAGTGACGTGGGCCGCCTCTGCGGCGCGGCTGAACGAGCCGTGCTGGGCGAGAAGCTTGAGATATTGCAGCTGGCGGAGGGTGGGGAGCATCGGTGAGGAATAGGTCAGATCGATCAGGTATAAAACCCTGATCGGAAAAATCTTGCGGTCCCGAGAGTGTCAGGCCGCGTCGAAAACCAGCGGCGCGCCCCAGAACCGTTCCACCAGGCCATTTTGCGGTCCGGGCCGCCCGGTGGTCAAGAACCGCCGCGTCCCGCCGGCGCCCGGTTCGAACTCCGGATGCCGGGTCAGATAGCGCTCGATGGCGTCAGCCGTGGCTCCGGGCTGATGGATAAGGGGCGTGCCGGGCGGCAAGGCGGCGCGGAACAGTCCGGCGGTGATCTCATAGTGGGTGCAGCCCAGGATGGCCCGGTCGGGTGGACGGCCGATACGGCGGGTCAGGGCGGCGACATGGCCCTCGATCGCCTCGCGCAGCGCCGCTTCGGGCCTGTCGGCCTCGATGTCGTGGGCGAGATTCGGACAGGCCTCGGAGAACACCGCCACGTCCTGGCGGCGCTTGTCGATCTCAATCTCATAGACCCGGCTCCTGGCCGTGGCCGGGGTGGAAAACACGCCCAGCACGTCCAGCTGTTCAACCTTGTCGCCCCCATATCTAGCGTCGGGCCCCTCGGCCTCAAGCTCCCAGGGCACGCCCGTGGCCGCCTCGATGGTGGGAACGATGATGCCCAGCGCGTTGACCGGCCGGCCCAACGCGCGGCGATAGTCGGGCAGCCAGGTCTGCTGCAGTCGGCGCAGGGCCACCGAAGCGGCGGTGTTGCAGGCCAGGATCACCAGATCGCAGCCGGCCTCAAACAGTCGCCCGCACCCCGCCCGGGTCAGGTCGACGATCTCCTCGCCGGTGCGCCCGCCGTAGGGAGTCATCGCCTGGTCGGCCAGATAGACGAAATCAGCCGAAGGCAGGCGCGCCACCAGGGCGTGATGGACGCTGAGTCCACCGATGCCGGAATCGAATACGCCTATGGCCATAAAGCCCTTTAGCGACGCCCCCGCCTCGCGTCCACCGCGCCGAAGGGCCACCGGCGATGACAAGCCGCGCGGGACTTTGTAGGGTCCACGCCACTTTGATTTCCGGAGCCGTTCGATGGATCGACGCACCTTTCTGGCGGCTTCCGCCGCCGCCACGACCTTGGCCGGAGCCGCGCCGATGACCGAGGCCGCGCCATCGACTCTGCCAATGCTGGCGTCCTGGACCGGCCCGCACAATGGTGCGCCGCCCTTTGACAAGGTCGCTGTCGCCGACTTCAAGCCGGCTTTACGGGTGGCCATGGAGGAGAACCGCGCTGAGATCTCCGCCATCGCCGGCAATCCGGCGCCGGCGACTTTCGCCAACACCATCGAAGCCCTGGAAAAATCGGGTCAAGCCCTGAATCGTGTCGCAGCGCTGTTTGGCGTTTGGGACTCGACCCTGAACGACAAGCCGATGCAGGCGGTGGCGCAGGACATGGCCCCGATCCTGGCGGGCTTTCAGGACGAGATCATACAGAATGGCCCGCTCTTTGCCCGGGTCAAGGCGGTCCATGACGCCCGCGAGACCTCGGGCCTGACCCCGGAACAGCAACGGCTGAGCCTGATCATCTATCGCCAGTTCGCCCGCCAGGGCGCGGCGCTCGGCCCCGAGCAAAAGACCCGGATGGCCGCGATCAACCAGCGCCTGCCACCCTCTCCACCACCTTCAGCCAGAACGAACTGGCTGACGAAGAAAGTTATGTCCTGACCCTGACCGGCGCGGCCGATCTCGCCGGCCTGCCGACCCAGGTGGTGGCGGGCGCCGCGGCGGCGGCCAAGGGCAAAGGACTGGCCGGCCAGTGGCTGGTCACCAACACCCGCTCGTCGATGGAGCCGTTCCTGACCTATTCCAGCCGCCGGGATCTGCGGGAAAAGGGTTTCCGGATGTGGGCGATGCGTGGCGACAACGGTGGCG
>JAYTXV010000395.1:0-13589 GCA_043742805.1 Caulobacteraceae bacterium
AAGTGGCCGGCGGCGGCTATGACTTCGGTCAGACTCCGGGGGGTGATTTCGAAATCAAGGGCTTGCCCGCTGGCGCCCCACTGCCCCCGGTGCTGACCAAGGGCTCGTTCACGCTGGAAAAGAACAGCACAGCCCCGATCTTCGAGGACATCCTCTATCTGGCCCTTGCTTTGATCATCATGGGTGTGGGGTTCCTCAAGGCCAATATTTCAACCATCGTCGGCCAACTCTATGTCCAGGGCGACCCTCGGCGTGATCCGGGCTTCACGCTGTACTATTACGGTGTCAACCTCGGGGCCTTCTGGGCGGCCATTCTCTGTGGCTATCTGGGCGAGAACTTCGGCTGGGCCTGGGGCTTCGGCCTGGCCGGGGTCGGTATGCTGGCCGGCTATGTCACTTTCATGCTCGGCAAGCCGCTGCTGGAGGGAAAGGGCGAGCCGCCTGATCCCGAACGCCTGTCGCGCCCGCTGCTGGGGCCGCTGAACCGCGAATGGCTGATCTATCTGGGGGTGATTCCCGGCTTGGCTTTGGTGTGGATCCTGGTCCAGCACAACGCCATGGTCGGCGGCGCGCTGGGCCTGGGCTGGCTGGTTTCGCTGATCTACATCGGCTGGCACATGATCACGAAATGCGATTGGGTTCAGAGGCAGCGCCTGTTCCTGGCCTTCGTGCTGATGCTCGGCTCGGTGGTGTTCTTCACCCTGTTCGAACAGGCCGCGACCTCGCTCAATCTGTTCGCCGACCGCAACACCAACCTGCAGCTACTGTCCGGCCCGGTGATCTTCCCGTTGCTTGGCCATCAGGTGTTCCTGGGAACCCGGACCATGATCCTGGCCGCCCAGGTTCCCGCCGACGTCTGGTGGATCGACATGGGTCTAGGCGCGGCCCAGACCCAGTCGTTCAATGCAGGCTTCATCCTGATCTTCGCGCCGTTGTTCGCCGCGCTCTGGACGGCGCTGGGCAAGCGTGGACGCGACCTGGATCCGGTCACCAAGTTCGGCCTGGGTCTTGGTCAGGTGGGTCTGAGCTTTCTGATCATCGTCTGGAGTCAGGGCTTCGCTGACGCTCATTTCCGCATGCCGCTGATGGTACTTGGCGCCGTCTATCTGCTCCAGACCACCGGTGAGCTTTGCCTAAGTCCGGTCGGCCTTTCGGAAATCACCAAGCTCGCGCCCCCCGTGCTGGTCTCGACGATGATGGCCGTCTGGTTCATGGGCACCTCGGCGGCTGAATTCATCGGAGGACTGATCGCCTCCCTGGCCGGGACCGCGACCGTGGGCGGCCAAGTGCTGGATCCAGCCCTGGCCCTGAAGACCTCGTTGCATATCTTCGGCATTATCGGCCTATGGGGGGTGGGCTTCGGCGCCCTCTTCCTCATGCTGGCGCCGTTCATCAAGCGCTGGGCGCATGCGATAAAGGACCCGGCGCTGGCCACTCCCCCCTAGCCGAAGGTTTTGCGGATTTTCAGATAGAATCCACGCGACCCGTGCAGGTCGCGGATATCTATATAATCCAGGGGGCTGGTGTTGCGGGGGCCGTCATAGACTTCCCGGACATGTCGAAATGAGCGGCCACCCAGATTCTGCAATTCGCAGCGTAACGTCAAACTTGGCTTCAGCCTGTATTGGGCGAACAACACCGCGTAAGTTTTCAATTTATCCGTATCGATTTCATTGAAACGGTAATTGTTCTCCTGATACTGATTGTAGATATCGAAGCCCCAGGTCGCTTTCCAGCGCGGCAGACCCTGAGTGAAATGAACCTCGCCCCCCTGCGGGCGGACACCCGATATCGATCTGGCCATGCCGGTGGTGGGATCCGTGACCCTCGACTCTCGAAAGGTCTCGCGAATGGTCAGCGCGCCGTTTTTCAAACCCAACCGGCCGGTCGGCAGGGTCAGCAGAACCATCGCCTCGTCCTTTGTCCCCCCTCCGATGTTGCCGGGTGCGTCATAGGTTCCCGAGGGATCAAAAATCGGAGCGCGGTCGATGATGTCACTGAGCTGATCGTGCTTCAGGGAGGCGGAGATCTCGGCGCCGCCCCAGAATCGCCGATCATAGGCGATCTCATAGACCCATGCCTGTTGTGGCGTCAGGGCTGGGTTCCCGGCATGCACCGCGCCGTTTGTCAAAGACGCGGCGCCGGCGGCGAAGTTGTCGAAGTCCAACTGACCGACCTCGCGCTCGACCCTCAGGCGGAACTGATCGGCGTCGTCAGGCGACCACGTCACCGACAGACGGGGCTTGGGAAAGAACAACGCGCGTCCCTCGGCGACATCGCCCGTGGAAGCGATACGCGACGCCTCGACACGTAGGCCCGCCTCGATCGTGACGGTCTTCGCCGCTTTCCAGGTGGCCGTGGCGAAAGTTTCGCCCCGCAGTTCGGTGACCCGGACATTGGCTGCGGGAAGGCTCGTATTCAAGTCATTCAAGCGATAGCGGGTGTGATCCAGCAACCAGTTGAAGTCACCTTCCGCCCCGACCTGAAACGAAAGAGTCGATGACGTTTGTACGTTGACGGTGGTTCGGGTGATGGTTTCCGAAGTTTGTTTGGCGAGTCTGAACAGCGCGATGTCGTCCGGGGCCTGATATCGGGCCGTGTACCGGTTCTGACCGAATTGCTGCAGGAAGAAGCTCTCAACTTTGGCTTTGGAACCCAGCAGGTGATCGTATCTAAGGCCGATCTCCGCGGTGTCCTGGCTGGAATGATCGGTCTCAAGATGGAAATCGGTGGGATCGATCAGAGCGTCGGCCTGCCTATAGCGGTAGGGATTCAAGAAGATGGAGGCGTTCAGACGCAGCTTGCCGCCCAGGATCGGCGTCTCCATTGCCCCCGTGGCCTTGTAGTTTTCACCGACCCCTAGTGCTGATTCGTTGGCTCGCGTGGTCACGGCCCCGGCCGCGGTGCTCGTGGTTCGACGCCCCACGCCGGACCCGTCGTCAAAACCCCCGCCGATCAGCAGCGATCCTTCCCAGTTGGTTTTGCCCGTGTTGATCGCGCTCTCGGCTCGGAAGCTCGTGGCGACTCGGCCGTCGTCCCTGGCCGTGGTCGAAGCTGAAACCGTCAGTCTGGCGCCGAGCCCCGCCCGCCGGATGACATTGGCGAGGACGGTCTTGCCCTGCATATCCACACCCGGCGCGCCGCCGCGAATGACTTCAATCCGCAGGACCGAGCTCGCTGGGATGCGCTTGAGAATCTCATCAAGTCCGTCATCCTTGGAAGCCGGCCGCGCGCCGTCGATCAGCACATTGCCCGCCGCGCCGCCGAACCCTCGAACCTGACCTCCACCGTCAAGAGCGAAACCTGGCATAAGCTTGACCATATCCAGGGCGGTGACGGGTTGCTCCGCCGCGAAGAACGATGCGGGGTATGAAGTGACCGCCGCCGTGGCGGCCTGAACGATGACCGGGGCGGCGGACGCGCCAAGGGCAAATAGAAGTGTGCCCCAGATCAAAAAAGTTTCCCCTACAATAAGAGTGTTTCGTCGCAGAGGGCGCGAATAAACGCCAGTTCAATATAGCGTCTACTTTAGCGTGATTTTCGTCGGGTTGGGAACCACTTGGACCTTCAGTCCGCCAACTAAATATGTGAATTGTAAATTTTTTATTCTAACTCAACTGAGATAGAACAAGACAGGAATATGCCGTCCCTAGATCTCGCGGGGTCGAGAACGGGGTCCGATCGACAATGTCGCGCCCAGTGAGGCCAGCATCACACAGCCGATCCCGGCCCATTGCATTGGCGAAGGTTTCTCGTCCAGGATCGCCAAACCCGCCAGCGCGCCGATCGCCGGCTCAAGGCTCATCAGGGCGCCGAAAGCCTGGGGTGGAATTCGGGTCAAGGCGATCATCTCCAGGGAATAGGGCAGGGCGCTCGACAAAACGGCTAGCGCCAGGCCGCTGGGTAGGATTGCCAAGTCAAAGACCGCAGATCCGGCGGTCGCCACCCCGATCGGTACGAAGACGGCCGCGGCGATGATCATGCCGAACGCCGTTCCAGCCGCCCCGTAAGCCTGTCCTACCTTGCGTCCGAACACGATATACAGCGACCAGAAAGCCCCCGATCCCAACGCCAGCATCGCACCAATAGGGTCTATAGCCGGAAGGGTGCTCCAGACCGGCAGCAGTAGCAGCAGTCCGGTCGCGGCCAGGGTGATCCACAGAAAATCCAGCCATCGCCGCGAGGCGAGCAGCGCTACCGATAGCGGGCCGATGAATTCCAGAGCTATGGCGATCCCCAGGGGCGTGGTGCGAAGCGCCATGTAGAACAGGGTGTTCATCGCGCCCAGGCACAAGCCGTAGGCGATCAGCGGCCGCGTGAACCGCAGCGGTCGCAATGTCCGCCAAGGTCGCTGCGCGATAGCCAGGACCATGGCGGAAAAACCCAGCCGCAAGGCGGTTGCGCCCTGCGGTCCGACCCTTGGAAACAGACCCTTGGCGAAGGCGGCTCCCGCTTGGATGGACACCATGGCGACCAGCAGAAGACCCACAGCGACCAGGGCGCTGGGACCCGCGCGGCTTTGATCCGGATTGGCGCGGTTGGCCAGGGAGTCGGCCTTCAAATGGCGATGGGCGCCTAAATTCCTGTTCCCCCAACCGTCAGACCGGTGATTTTCAGGGAAGGCTGGCCGACGCCCACGGGCACGCCTTGTCCGCCCTTGCCGCACATGCCGATGCCAGAATCGAAGGCAAAGTCGTCACCGATCATGGTCACCCGGGTCAGGGCCGACGGGCCGTCGCCGATCAGGGTGGCGCCCTTGACCGGCGCGGTGATTTTGCCGTTCTCGATCAGATAGGCCTCAGTGCACTGAAAAACGAACTTGCCATTGGTGATATCCACCTGGCCGCCGCCGAAGTTGGCGCAATAAAGCCCACGCTTGGTCGAGGCGATCATTTCGTCGCGGTTGGATGTCCCGGCCAGCATGCCGGTGTTGGTCATCCGGGGCATGGGGACATGAGCGTAGGACTGGCGCCGGCCATTGCCGGTGGCCCCTAGGCCCATCAGCCGCGCGCTCTGGCGGTCATGCATATAGCCTACAAGGACGCCATCCTCGATCAGGATCGTTCTGGACGTAGGCGTGCCCTCGTCGTCGACGGTGAGGGAGCCGCGCCGCCCTTCGATCGAGCCGTCGTCAAACACGGTGACGCCGCGCGCCGCCACCTGCTCCCCGATCCGCCCCGAGAACGCCGATGTTCCCTTGCGGTTGAAGTCGCCTTCCAGGCCATGGCCAACCGCCTCGTGCAGCAGGATGCCGTTCCAGCCGGAGCCCAGCACCACATCCATCTCGCCAGCCGGGCAGTCGATGGCGTCCAGATTGACCAGGGCCTGGCGAAGCGCTTCTTCAACCTGTTCGCGCCAGCGCTCCGGGGTGATCCAGGCCTCGAAGCCTGCTCGGCCCCCGGCCCCCGATGAGCCGTTTTCCCGCCGGCCGTCTTTTTCCACCGTCACCTGGACGTTCAATCGCGCCAGCGGACGGACGTCGCGGATCAGGCGTCCGTCACCGCGCAGAATTTCGACCACCCGCCGTTCGCCGGTCAGCGAGGCCATGACCTGGGCGACCCGGGGATCCCGGGCCCTGGCGAAGGCGTCGATTTCCTGCAACAGGGCAATCTTGTCGGCGAACCCGGGCGAGGCCAGCGGGTCCTCGTCGCCGTAGTGACGCGTGTTGGTGTCCCGTGGTCCTTCGGCGGCGACACCCGAATAGCCGCGCTTGGCCAGGGCGGCGGAAGCGCCGGCGCGACCGATCGCCGCTGCTGAGATTTCACTGGCGTGCGCGTAACCGGCGGTTTCGCCGGCCACCACCCGCAAGCCGAACCCCTCGGTGGAATCGTAGGAAGCCGATTTCAACCGCCCGTCGTCGAAGACGAAGGCTTCACTCTCCGACCGCTCGAGAAATATCTCGCCGTCATCCGCCCCGGCCAAAGCCTGGCCCAGCAGGCGCTCGGCCTCGCGGACATCGACACCCGAGGCTTCGAGAATGGAGGGCGCCAGAACGGGAGCATTCATGGGAATTCGTCTTCATGGAAAATCGCGGGAAGGGGGAGTTGTAAATAGGGGGCCTGGGCCGCCTATGAAATGACCATATCAGCCTAAGGCCGTCGAGCCTGCTGCGTGGTGCTCAATCGTCTTGGCAATATCGTTTGTAGCGCGTATGCACCCGCAGCGAAGGGCTGGGGGTGGTGTTTGGCGCGTGAAGCGCTTCACCGACACTGGCCTTTTTTGATTTGCGTGTCGGCGAGGCGCGCCCCCGGCACTTCCCGAGGGCCGTCATTCCGGCGGAACGGGCCGAGAGGAATATGCAGTCTGTCTATTCGCGGATGAGGCGGCTCGCGGCCGGTATATCATCACTGGCGACCGGCCTGGCGTTCAGCGCCGGGGCCTTCGCCGAAGAGGTTGTCGGTCAGCCGGTGTCCGGGGCGATCGGTCTGCAGCCAGCGGCGTCGCAGATTCGTCGCGACGTGATCAGTTTCCACGACTACATCCTGTTGCCTATCATCGTCGCCATCACCCTGCTGGTGCTGGTGCTGCTGATCATCGTGGCGGTGCGCTTCAACAGACGCGCCAACCCGACGCCGGCCCGGTTCAGCCACAACACCCCGATTGAGGTGGCATGGACGGTAGTTCCCGTCCTGATTTTGATGTTTATCGCCATTTTCTCGTTCAAGCTGCTGTTTGAAGAGCATGACATGCCGAAACCCGACCTGACGGTGAAGGTGGTCGGACGGCAATGGAATTGGGACTATGAATATCCCGACCAGAAGATCGCCGCCTACACCTCCACGCCCCTGACGGCGGAAGAGGCTTCAAACAAACACCAGCCCTATATGCTTGCCGCCAACGATCCGCTCGTGGCGCCGGTGGGCAAGGTCGTGCGCATTCAGGTGACTGCCGAGGACGTGATCCATTCGTTCTCCGTCCCCGCGTTCGGCATCAAGATCGACGCTATCCCGGGTCGCCTCAACCAGACTTGGTTCAAGGCCGACCGCACGGGCTTGTTCTACGGCCAGTGCTCGCAACTTTGCGGCATGAACCACGCCTACATGCCCATCGATGTGCGTGTGGTTACTCAGGCCGAGTTTGACGCCTGGGTCGTCAGCAAGGGTCCTAAACCCGCCGTGGTGGCCTCGGCCGCGCTAACGCCAACGCCGACGGCGCCCGCCGTCGTGGCGATTCACTGAATACTGTTCGAGGGAGCTTAAGCATCATGGCTGATTTGGCCGACGCCCACGGACGAGACGCCCACGCCCAAGCCGACGTGCACGGCGGTTACGGCTCGCACAGCGGCGCCCCCGGGTTCTTTACCCGGTGGTTCCTGTCCACCAATCACAAGGATATCGGAACGCTCTACATCATCTTCGCCATCCAGGCGGGGATCATCGGGGCGCTGTTTTCCGGCCTGATCCGTTGGGAACTGGCCGAGCCGGGCCTGCAGGTGTTCGTTAAGGGCTCGTTGCTCGACCATATCGGGATCTTGGAGGCCTCCAAACATGGTTATTATGTTGTGGTCACCGGCCACGCCCTGATCATGATCTTCTTCATGGTCATGCCGGCCATGATCGGCGGTTTCGGCAACTGGTTTGTGCCTCTGATGATCGGCGCGCCGGACATGGCTTTCCCGCGGATGAACAATGTCAGCTTCTGGCTGCTCGTGGCCTCCTGGTGCATGCTGATCACCTCGATGTTTGTCGACGGCGGGCCGGGCAAAGGCTTTGGCGGCGGCTGGACGCTCTACCCGCCCCTTTCAACCATCGGCCATACAGGGCCGGCCATGGATTGCGCGATCCTGTCGATCCACCTGGCCGGCGCCAGCTCGATCCTAGGCGCCATCAATTTCATCACCACAATCTTCAACATGCGGGCGCCGGGGATGACCATCCACCGTATGCCTCTGTTCGTCTGGTCGATCCTGGTGACGGTGTTCCTGCTGCTGCTGTCCCTGCCGGTTCTGGCCGGCGCCATCACCATGCTGCTCACCGACCGCAACTTCGGCACCCACTTCTTCGACGCGGCCGGCGGCGGCGACCCGGTGATGTATCAGCACCTGTTCTGGTTCTTCGGTCACCCCGAGGTCTATATCCTGATCATCCCGGGCTTCGGCATTATCAGCCACATTGTGTCGACCTTCTCGCGCAAGCCGGTGTTCGGCTATCTGGCCATGGCCTACGCGATGGTGGCGATCGGTTTCCTGGGCTTCATCGTCTGGGCGCACCACATGTTCACCGTCGGCATGCCGATCAATCTGCAGGCTTATTTCGTGGCCGCCACCATGGTCATCGCGGTGCCAACCGGGGTTAAGGTGTTTTCGTGGATCGCCACCATGTGGGGCGGCTCCATCGAGTTCAAAACGCCCATGCTTTGGGCGATCGGCTTCATCTTCCTGTTCACCGTTGGCGGCGTCACGGGCGTAGTTCTGGCCAATGCTGGCATCGACTACTCTCTCCACGACTCTTACTACGTCGTGGCTCACTTCCACTATGTGCTGAGCCTGGGCGCCGTGTTCGCCATCTTCGCCGGGTTCTACTATTGGTTCGAAAAGATGTGGGGCGTGCGCTACAACGAGTTCCTGGCCAGCACGCATTTCTGGATCACCTTCGTCGGGGTGAACATCATCTTCTTCCCGCAACATTTCCTGGGTCTCCAGGGCATGTCGCGCCGAGCGGTGGACTATCCGGTCGCCTTCGAATTTTGGAACAAGATTTCCTCCTACGGCTACGTCATAACCCTGGTGGGTCTGGTGGTGTTCCTGGTGGTGCTTGCCGAAGCGATCGCTCGCCGTCGCCCGGCCCGCGCCAATCCGTGGGGTGAAGGGGCGACGACCCTGGAATGGACCCTGTCTTCGCCGCCGCCGTTCCACCAGTTCAACGAACTGCCGGTGATCCACGCCGAGGCCCATTGACCCGTCACGCCGCGATATCTCCCAGTCAGGTCGTCGCCACCCTCAAAACTGAATCGGGCGGGGCGACGGTCGAGGCTGCCCGCTGGCAGGACTATCTGTCGTTATTGAAGCCCAGGGTGATGTCCCTGGTGATCTTCACCGCCTTCACCGGCATGGTCTGCGCTGGCGGCTCCATGCATCCGCTGCTGGCGGCGGTGGCCGTCCTTTGTATCGCCGTCGGCGCCGGCGGATCGGCGGCGCTGAATATGGCCTATGACGGCGACATCGACGCCTTGATGCGGCGCACGCGTCGCCGGGCGGTTCCGTCGGGGCGCGTGCAACCCGCCGACGCCCTGGCCCTTGGGGTCGCACTGTCGTTGTTTTCCGTCGGCATCATGGGTTTGGCGATCAACGTCCTAGCGGCCGGCCTACTGGCTTTCACCATCCTGTTCTACGCGGTCGTCTACACCCTTTGGCTCAAGCGCCGCACTCCTCAGAATATCGTTGTCGGCGGATTGGCGGGCGCGCTTCCGCCGCTCATCGGTTGGGCGGCCGCAAGCGGGCACACGCCCCTGAATGCCTGGCTCCTGGTGGCGATCATCTTCATGTGGACGCCGCCGCACTTCTGGGCGCTGTCGCTCTACACCAGTGGTGACTACGCCCAGGCGGGCGTGCCGATGATGCCGGTCGTGAAGGGCGTGTCTTCCACGCGCAAACAGATTCTCGCCTACAGCCTGGTGCTGGCGCCGCTGGGCGTTGCGCCGGCATTCACCGGTCTGGGCGGCCCGATCTATCTGGTGGTTTCGGCGCTCGGCGGTCTGGGTATGGTGGTTCTGGCCGTCAGGCTGGTCTTCAGCAGGGCGGGTGAGCCTGCGCCGCCCCTGCCCGTTGGACGTGAGGAAGGGCTCTATGACGTCCGCCTCACCGCCCGGCCGGCGCGCGATCTGTTTGCCTTTTCCCTTCTTTATCTGTTCGTGCTGTTCGCCGCCCTGTTGGTGGAGCGCATTCCGATCATCCACGACCTGGTGGCGCGCGCGTGAGCAACCCCAACGATGAAGACGCCAAGGCCGCTCGAGCGCGTAGTGGCCGAAACATCCTGCTGGCGCTCAGTCTGCTCGCCTTCGTGGTGATCGTTTTCGTGATCACCGTGGTGAAGATCAGCGGCAATGTCGTCACCCATTAGCGGCGCGAGGCGCAATGCCCGCCTGGCGTTGATCTGCGCCGCGGTGTTCGCCGTGATGGTGGGTGCGGCCTTTGCCGCCGTCCCCTTCTATCGCGCCTTCTGTCAGGCCACCGGTTTCAACGGGACTGTCAGGCGCGCCAGCGCCGCGGCTCCGGAGGCCGTATCTGCGGGCACTATCGTTGTTCGGTTCGACACCAATGTGCACGGTATCGACTGGCGATTCGAAGCGGTCCAGCCGCCCCAGACGGTGCATTTCGGCGAAAACAAGCTGGCCTTCTTCCGGGCCACCAATATCGGTCACAAAACCGTGACGGGCCGGGCGATCTACAACATCCTGCCCGAGGCGGCCGGCCCGTATTTTTCCAAGCTTGAGTGTTTCTGTTTCAAGAACCAGACCCTGGCGCCGGGCCAGACTGCGGAGTTCCCGGTCGTCTACAAGATCGATCACCGTTACGCCGACGATCGCGACACCCAGACCCAGGCCGAGATCACCCTGTCCTACACGTTTTTTCCGGCTGTCACCGAGACGGGCAAACTGGCGCGGGCGGCCCCGCCGGCCGCTTCACCTCTTGGCGGACGGTCACAGGCAAGGTTATAGAACCAGCTGAAATTCATAGACGCCAAGCGTGTCCCAGGGGCGCGGCCGGCGGGGGTTCAAGAAGGCTCGATCCACGACATGGCTCATGAAGGCGTCAAGCACGACTATCACCTGGTCAACCCCAGCCCGTGGCCGCTCGTCGGGTCGGCGTCCGCAGTGGTCCTGGCCCTGGGCCTGGTGATCGGCCTCAAAGGTCTGTTTGGCCTGCCCAAGGGCGATTGGTGGATTTTGGCCGTCGGCTTTTCCGGAGTCATCCTCACCTTCATCGGCTGGTGGAGCGATGTCGTCAAAGAGGCCAATGAGGGCGACCACACGCCGGTGGTGGCGATCGGCCTGCGCTACGGCATGATCCTGTTCATCGCCTCAGAGGTGATGTTTTTCGTGGCGTGGTTCTGGGTATTCTTCGAAATGGCCCTGTTTCATCACGTGCGGACCGGCTCTTCGGTGGATGACGTCCGCGCCGCCTGGGCTAACTGGCCGCCGAAAGGGATCGAGACCGTCCCGGCTTTCGAATTGCCATTGGTCAACACCCTGACCCTGCTGCTCTCCGGCACCACGGTGACCTGGGCGCACCACGCCCTGCAAACCGGCGATCGTAAGGGAGCGAAGATCGGTCTTGGCCTGACCATCGCGCTGGGCGTGATGTTCACCCTGATTCAGGCTTTTGAATATAACCATATCTTGACTGAGAAGCTGTTTTATGGCCCCGAAGCCGCCAATTCAGGTCTTTACGGATCGTCATTCTTCATGGCCACCGGCTTCCATGGTTTCCATGTGATCATCGGCACCATTTTCCTGGCGGTGTGCTTGGCGCGTTTGATCAGTGGCGCCTTCACGCCCAAGCAGCACTTTGGCTTCGAGGCCGCGGCCTGGTATTGGCACTTCGTCGACGTGGTCTGGCTGTTTCTGTTCACTTTCCTCTATGTAATCTTCGGGTCTGGCTGGGGTCATTGACGCAGGCCGCAGCGGTCAATCCCCTGCTGGCCGGCGCCCTGGGCCGTTGCCCCAATTGTGGGAAGGGGCCGCTCTACGCCGGTTTTTTCAGTCTGGCCCAGATGTGCGCTGCCTGTGCCTATCCTCTCGCCCAGGCCGACAGCGGTGACGGCCCGGCGGTCTTTGTGATTCTGGTCGTGGGTTTTCTGATCGTGTTTTCGGCTCTGTTCACCGAGATCGCCTATCACCCGCCGGTATGGGTTCACTTGGTCGTCTGGCTCCCTCTCGGAGCCGCGCTTTGCCTGGGATTGTTGCGTCCGATGAAGGGGCTGATGATCGCGGCCCAGATCCGCAACAAGGCTTCGCAGCACCGGCGCGACGGACAGACGTGAGGCGCCCCCCGGTCGCTTTGACCCTGACCACCGCCGTGGCGTTGGCGATCCTGATCTCCCTTGGCGTCTGGCAGCTCTATCGGATGGCTTGGAAGCAGGACCTCCTGGCCCGCGTGACGGCCCTTCGCACCGCGCCGGCGCGGCCGATCGATGAGGTCCTGTCGATTGGCGGCCAGGGGGGCGATGTCGAATTTCGCCGGGCGGCGGTGCGGTGCGAACCGTCCGCGAATCCCCGGCGCGACGCCTATCGCTATGCGCTTCCGGATGGCCAGGTCGGCTGGCGGCTGGTCAGCGCCTGTCATCTCCAGTCGGGAGGTTTCGATGGAATCCTGCTGGATCGTGGAGTGGTCACTCGGCTCACGGGGCTCATGGCGCCGATGTCCGCGTCGTTTCCTGATCCGGGCGTCGCGATTGGGGTCTTGAGGCGGCCTGGGGGCAAGCCTTGGCTTGGACCCGCCGAAACCATTTCGGTCCCCGGCGCCCGGGTGTTCAGGGTGGTGGACGCCGCTGCGTTAAGCGGAATCGCCGCCGATAATGGCCTTGCCCACCCCGCGCCCTACCTGCTGGCCGTTGAGTCGGAGATTCCCGGGCTGCCAGGGGTTGTCCCAGCGGCCCTGCCGCAGGATATCCCGAACAACCATCTTGTCTATGCCTTGACCTGGTTCGCCCTCGCGGCGGTGATGGTGTCGTTTTATGGTGCGATGCTCTTCCAAAGGCGGAGTGGTCAGTGAAATACATTTCCACCCGCGGTGAATCCCCGCCGCTTGGCTTTGTGGACACCCTTCTGGCGGGTCTCGCGCCGGACGGGGGGCTCTACTGCCCAGAGGCCTGGCCGACAGTGTCGCCAGAGGACATCAAGGCGTTCGCGGGTCGTCCCTACGCCGAGGTCGCCGCCGATATCCTGGGGCGTTTCGTCGGAGGCGAGATACCCTCCGAAGTCCTCGCTCGCCTATGCGCCGAGGCCTATGCGTCTTTCGATCATCCCGCGGTGGCGCCCCTTGTGCAACTGGGTCCGAACCAGTTCCTGCTGGAACTGTTCCACGGGCCGACTTTGGCCTTCAAGGACGTGGCCATGCAGATTCTGGCCAGACTCTATGCCCACGTCCTGGCGCGGAGCGGCCGGACCGTGACCATTGTCTGCGCCACTTCGGGTGACACCGGGGGCGCGGCGGTGGAGGCGTTCGCCGGCCTGGACCATGTGCGCATCGTGGTAATGTTTCCCAACGGACGGATTTCCGAGGTTCAGCGCCGTTTCATGACCACCACTAATGCCGCCAACGTGCGATCGGTGTCCGTCGATGGCGATTTCGACGACTGTCAGGCTATTCTCAAGTCATTGTTCCAGGATGAGGCCTTTGCCGGATCGGTGAATCTCTCGGCGGTCAATTCGATCAATTTCGCGCGTATCATCGCCCAGAGCGTCTACTTCTTCACCGCCGCCGCGGCGCTCGGCGCGCCCGGGCGGTCTATGCGATTCGTTGTGCCGACCGGTAATTTCGGAGACGCCTTTGCCGGCTATGCGGCCCGGCTGATGGGCCTGCCGATCGACCGGATCACCGTGGCCACCAACGCCAACGACATCATGGCGCGGGCGCTGACCTCCGGCGA
>JAYTXV010000396.1:0-7197 GCA_043742805.1 Caulobacteraceae bacterium
CCTCCACGCATAGCTTGGCGAGTTGCCGGCGAACCGCGCGGGGCTCAGTATAGCCCATGATGTTGGAATAGCCCTCGCTCTTCAGCCCCTTCTGGAGCTCGGTGACATTGGCGTACTGACCCGACGACGCCAGTTCGAATGCGCGTTGGACGATGGGAGTCTGCAAACCCATTTGGAGGCGCCTGTTTTCCAGCCCCGGGGCCGACCGAGCTGGCATACCACCGCAACCAACGCCACGGACCTGATTTGGTTCACTCCCGCCGGACCGGCGACTTCCGTTCCAAGGCGATTGTTGACTCAAGTGTTCTTGTTATGTTCACGTTTACCGCATGGCTCACGGCGCTCACGATCCAATAAACCGCCCCCCACCAGGCTGGGTTTCGGAGAACGGCGTTGTCCAGGCATCGGAGTTGGTGACGGCCTATGCCGCCAGATTTCAAACGGTAAAGGGGGTATGCCGCGCGCGAGGATGCACGCGGCGCGTCGAGCTCGATCCCAAAAGCCTGTGCGGCGACGGCCTCGCCTTGATCAGCATGAGCCAGGTGCAATCGCTTTGGCGCTGCCAGCGTCTCGATGGCTGCGGTCTCATCTTCCACAAGGAAAAGGCTCTCAGACCCCTGACCCTGGGCCAGTTCATCGGCAAGCCCAATGTGCGCGTGCGGATTCGCTGCCGCGGCCATGGATGCAAATTCTTCCGGGTATGGCGCGTCGAGGAAATGATCGCGGGCCTGCAAAAACGCGAGCAGGGCGGCGACCGCACCGACATCGATGAACTCGGCGCGAAGATGACCACCGCCTGCCCGATGTGCAAACGCGTCAACTGGATCGCCGATATGCTTTGGGTCAACACCGAAACCATGGGGTGGAAGGCTCTGGGCGAGCGGTCGTTCCAGGCGCGGGAGACCTAGTGTCGGCTTCGGTCACGGACGTTCAACCGCTCCACGTGGGCGCCGCCCTGGCGACGAAGGTCGAGGATGTCTACGTCCGGGGCCGGCGGCTGTGGGTGCGGCTGCACGACAAGGGCGGCAACCACACTTTCCGGGCGACCGGCATCACCGTCTACCTGAAGAACGGCGGTACGCTGGAGAACGCGGCGGCAGTGGCTAACCACGCGTCCACCCGGCGACCTGTCCACCATGGCGGCTGCTGAACAGAAACTGGCCTCAGACTTACGGTATTTAACCGATGCCCAGCCTTTTTGGGCGTATGGCAATCGATCAGCAGAGGAGGGTTCGTCGTGGCAGGTTATGAGTACAACTTCCAGATCGACGTTTTTACCCCTGATACCATCCCTATGGCTCGCCTGGCTCAATACATGGCGGCCCTGGCTGATCTTGTTGGGTTCAAAGAAAGCACGCACTTCGTCCGCATGGATGCTGGGAGCACGCGCCTAGTAAGCCGGGTGGACGCTCAGGACGCGCCAAAAGTGGATACCCGTCTGGCGGCTGTGACCAGCCTTGATCCGCCCCAAGGCTCCGCCAAGGCATTCAAGACGCTGGATGACATGCTCGCCGAGGACAACGCGGTTGGCGAGATCACCGGCCCCGAGGGCGCGGTTATTATTCCCTTTCCGGGGCGTACGCGACCCAAGGCTCTGACCTTCCCGGCCTTCCGACAGGAAGGTTCCATCGACGGCCAGATCGTAAGCATCGGAGGCCGAGACAAGACTGCGCACATCATCCTCCAGGATGGAGCGATCAGTTATTCCAACATCGAACTCCCGCGCGGCGTCGCACGCGACCTCGCGAAATACCTCTACGGGCCGAAGATCCGCCTGTTCGGCAACGGTCGCTGGGAACGCCATCCAGACGGAGCGTGGAAACTCCTGAGCTTCACCGTCAATCGGCACGAGGTGCTTGACGACGCGCCCCTGTCCAACGTGTTGACCGATATCCGCGCCGAGCCAGGAAATGGCTTAATGATGGGCGAGGGGATCTACGCCGAGCTGATGTCCCTGCGACTTGGCGAGGATGAGCTTCATTGATTCTCCTCGATGCAACCGCATTCACGCTGCTGGTAAACCCGGCCGCAAGCCCGCCGCTGGACCCTAATTCTGGGCAGCCAGTCACCCGTGTGGCAGAGCGTTTCGCTCACCTTGAATCTGAAGTTCAACGATTGAGCGATACGATCATTATCCCCACGCCGGTGCTTGCCGAGGTTCTCGTTGGGCTTGGTGATGCCGGGCCAGCGGTGCTCGAACGGATCGGCAGGTCAGCGCGATTTAAGATCGCCGAATTCGATCTGATGGCGGCGGTTGAGGTTGCCGCAATGACGCGCGACGCAATTCGCGCAGGCGACAAGAAGGATGGCTCCACTTCGCCGTGGCAAAAGGTCAAGATCGACCGCCAGATCATAGCCATCGCGCGCGTTCGCAGCGTCGAGCGGGTCTATTCAGACGATAAGGGCGTGGCCACCTTTGCCGCCAGGATCGGCCTCACCGTCGTGCCGACATGGTCGATGCCACTACCGCCGGAAGATCCGCAGCCGAGTCTGTTTGAGACCCCGAACTCCGAAGCGAATGATCAGGCCTGACCGATTAGCTCACCAGCGCCAAAGACGCTCTTCGATCCCTTAACGCCTCATAAAGCTGCCCCGGCCCCAGCAGCACATCCTTCAAACCGTCGCGAACCCGTGCCGAGTCCAGCGCCTGTTTGCTCATGGTCGAATGGGCCGCCAGGGCGTCCATCACCGCGTTCATGATCTCCGTGGTCAGGGTCGGGGAGTTGGCGAATTGGGCTTTGGTGTTGTTGCTGGCCTGGACCGCCAATTCCTCGGATTCCAGCAGCTTCCCCTTGATGACATTGTTCACATAGACCAGCTGGTCATCGTCGGTCAGGTCGCCTTCGAACAGGTCGTTGACCTTGGCGATGATCTCCGCCAGCAGCGCCTTTTCCTTCTCGTTCAGGTTGCCTGAGCCGGCTTCGGACATGCCCGTCAGTTTGGGCGCCTCTCCGATCCCATAGGTCAGGTCGCGCTGGCCCTGGTCCTTGAGCGTGTGGTGCGTCAGCGTCACCTGAGAGAGATCGACGCCCTCACGCTCGCGCCCGAAATCCAGCAGGGGCAGTAGGCGGCGATAGAAGATGCACCGCTTCTCGATCGCGGTGTTGCCGTAGTCGAAGATCTGGGAGAGGAAGCTGTAGAGCCGCTGATAAGCGCCCATGTCGGCCTTGAACAGGTCGAGCGCGCCCATCTCGTCCGTTGCCGCCGCGCCGGCCTTAGCGTCACCGCTCGCGGTCGCCTCGCCAAGCGCCGCCTTCGCCGCCTTGAACCGTTTGAGCAGCCGGTCGGCGACAGGCTCAATGGCCGCAATCAGATCGCCCTGCTTGGCCTTGGGGTCCAGCTCCACCAGGGCGACGCGTTCCACCTCGAAGTCGTCGTAGTGCCCGGAGGCGTCAAGTTTGGCCCGCAGATCGAAGATCATGTTCGGGTCGGTGACGGCCTCCAGCTCGGCCGTCTCATAATAGGTCCGGAAGGCCGCCAGCACCTCCTCGGAGCTGTTGACGAAATCGAGGACGTAGGTCGTGTCCTTGCCGGGATGCGCCCGGTTCAGCCGTGACAGCGTCTGCACGGCCTGGATGCCCGCGAGCCGGCGATCGACATACATCCCGCACAGCAGCGGCTGATCGAAGCCGGTCTGGAACTTGTTGGCCACCAGGAGCAGCCGGTACTCGTCGCCTTTGAAGGCGTCGGCGATGTCCCGGCCCTTGAGGTTCGGATTGAGCGCCGCGCTGGTCTCAGTGAACGGATCGGGACCGGCCTCCTTGTCGTTCACCTCGCCGGAGAACGCGACCAGCGTGGCCATGCGGTAGCCCTTGGATTTGATATATTTATCGACCGCCAACTGCCAGCGCACAGCCTCGATACGGCTACCCAGCACCACCATGGCCTTGGCCTTGCCGTCCAGAAGCGGCCCGACGTTCTCTCGGAAGTGCTCGACGACGATCTGGACCTTCTGGATGATGTTGTAAGGGTGCAACCGCACCCAGCGCATGATCCCCTTCAGCGCGGCGTCGCGCTCGACCTCCTTGTCGTCCCACTCCCGGCCGTCGTTCGCCAGTTTGAAGGCCAGTCGATAGGGCGTGTAGTTCTTCAGGACATCGAGGATGAAGCCCTCCTCAATGGCCTGGCGCATCGAATAGACGTGGAAGGCGGCGGGCAGGTTGTTGTCGCCGGCGGGTTGGTCGGGTTTCGGCCGCCGGCCAAACAGCTCGAGCGTCTTGGCTTTCGGGGTCGCGGTGAAGGCCACGTAGGTGACGCCGGCGTCGCTGGCGCGGGCGGTCATCTGGGCGGCCAGGATGTCTTCGGCGCTGACCTCGCCGCCATCGTTCAGGTCGGCGAGATCCTCGGGCGACAGCACCTGTTTCAGCTTCGACGCCGCCTCGCCCGTTTGCGAGCTGTGGGCCTCATCGGCGATCACCGCGAACCGCTTGCCCTGCGTGGCCGCCAGCTCGCGCACGGCCTCCAGGGCGAAGGGGAAGGTCTGGATGGTGCAGACGATGATCCGCTTGCCTTCGCTCAGGGCCTTGGCCAGCTGGGCGCTCTTGGCCGCCCCCTCGTTCTTGATGGTGGCGACGACGCCGCTGGTGCGCTGGAAGTCGAACAATGCGTCCTGAAGCTGGCCGTCGATCACCCTGCGGTCCGAGACGACGATCACGGTGGCGAACAGCTTGTTGTTGGCGGCGTCGTGCAGGTCCGACAGGAAGTGCGCCGACCAGGCGATGGAGTTGGTCTTGCCCGAACCCGCGGAGTGCTGGATCAGGTATTTGCCGCCCGGTCCCTCGGCCAGAACCGCAGCCTGGAGTTTCCGCGTGGCGTCCAGCTGGTGATAGCGCGGGAAGACCACGCCGGTGATCTGCTTCTTGTCGTTACGCTGGGTGACCAGATACCGGCCGAGGATTTCCAGCCAGCCGTCGCGCGCCCAGACCTGTTCCCAAAGATAGCTGGTCCGGTGGCCCGTGGGATTCAGCGGATTGCCCGCGCCGCCACCGGCGCCCAGGTTGAAGGGCAGGAACCGGGTGGCGGGGCCGGCCAGTTGCGTGGTCATCATGACCTCGCTGTTGCTTACCGCGAAATGCACCAGCGCGCCGGCGGGGAAACTCAGCAGCGGCTCCGGCGACCGGCCCTTGGGCCGGGGATGGCGGTCGAAACGGTACTGATCGACGGCGTCGGTAATGCTCTGGGTGAAATCGGTCTTCAGCTCCACCGTCGCCACGGGCAGGCCGTTCAGGAACAGCACCAGGTCGATGCTGTTCTCGTTGGCCAGCGAATAGCGGACCTGACGCACCACCCGCAGGCGGTTGGCGCCATAGCGGGCCACAATGTCAGGGTTCATCGCCATGGCCGGCTTGAATTGGGCGAGCGCCAGGGGTTGTCGCAGGCCGATCATCTCCACGCCGTGGCGCAGAACATCGAGGGTTCCCCGATCGTCCAACTGCTTGCGGACCCGATCAAGCAACACGGTCTCGGCAGCGGCGCCGTGGTTTTTGGTCAGCGCCTCCCAGGCGGGGGGCTGGGCGGCCTGAACCCAGGCGATCAGGTCGGGCGGGAAGAGCGCGCGGACGCGGTCGTAACGCGCGGCGTCACCCGCCGCATGGAGCCAGCCCTGAGCTACGAGATGGTCGCAGATCTCGTCCTCAAAGCTGATTTCCTTATGGATGCTCACGCCGCGATCGTCTCGGCCGACGCGATGCCGCGCACATCGATCTTGCCGGTGACGGCGGCGGAGATTAAGGCGCTGCGGCGCTCGTGGAGGAGGAGGATGGCGGCTCGGGCTTCCGCGATCAACGCATCGGATATGCGAGCCTGAGACTCAACGTAGTTGATGATCATTGTTTGCTCAGGTTCAGGTGGGACTGGCAGTCGAAGCTCATTGAGCTTCTCGCGATTGATCTTGGGCATAGCCACCCTGTCAGACTCCAGAATCGCCCAGGCCGTAAACCCTGGGGATAAAAGCGCCCATTTCAGAAAGCTCTGAGTGAGACCCGGCCGCCCCTTCAGAGGATACATATCGGCGCTGCAAAGCCCGTCGCATGGCGCAATTACGACTTTTGCTAACGAAGGCCGGATTTTGGAATAGACCACGTCGCCTGCGTTGAAGACATACTTGCCGCTGTCAGCACCTTGCTCCGCTGCCGTCTCGATCGCCAGCAGTCGTCCTGTCCAGGACTCGATGTGATTTGGTGCAATGAGAACCATTGAGGCATAGGGTTCTCTGCGAGGATCGATTTGACCTTCGGCGATGATCACCGCTTTCGAAAAGCGCTTCACATCCCAATGAGCTGGCACCTCGCCCAACCATTCCACGCCGGAATCCCTCGTCGGCGCGGTCGGGTCGAGGCCTTTGGTGACGGCGTGGGAGATGACGGCTTGCCGCTTTTCCTTCAGCAGCTCGATAAGCCGCCGCTGCGCCTCCACCAGCGCATCGATCTTGCCGGTCTCCCGGTCGAGGAAGGCTGCGATACTAGACTGTTCAGGCGGCGACGGGAGTGCCACTGGAAAATCGCGAACAAAGTCCTCCGGGACACGCTTTTGTCCGCCGGCGCCGTACATCGCACCCTCGCCGTGCTTCCGGAAAGCAGCTGAATTGAAGAGCCAATAAATATAAGCGGCTGATGTTTTCCCCGTTGGCCGGGCCACAATCAGTTCCGTCGTTCCGAAGCCCACGCCACCGATTAGCCCCCGCATGATCGCGCCTTTACCGTTCTCAAAGCAGGGCGTGATCTTAGCAACCACCACGTCGCCATCCCGAAAGTAAGTGTAGCCCGTCTCGACCTCGCCGATCGGCCGCGTTTGGTCGAGACGAAGCGACCCGTTGTCGCCAACCGCATCCATCGGCACGAACGAGATTTCCTCCGACCGATCCATACCGGATGCTTCGCTCTTGGATGGATTGAGCCGCACGACGAACCTCAACCGCGTCTCCACCCAGTGGCTCGGCGCGGTGTCGAGCCATGAGGCTCGGTCGACACCATGTGCGGCGTGCGTCGGAACGCTCACGCCGCTCTCCACGTCGCGCGGGTATGCCAATCCGTTGGGAAACCCATGGCCCGGCGCTGTTCGTCCGTCACCGTGTCGATCAGCGCGGAAAGTCGGAGCGGCAGCGAGGTGTCGCCGCTTTGTAGACGCAGCATGTGAAGCATGACGACCAGAGTGTTATAGATCAGGTTCTGTGGTTGGACCTGGGCGCCGTCCCCGGCA
>JAYTXV010000397.1:0-1562 GCA_043742805.1 Caulobacteraceae bacterium
GCGCCGCCGATCAGAGCCCCCGCCCGGTGAATCGCCACCATGCGCCCGCCGCCGGCCTCCATCGGTTCAATCTCGGCGATCCGGCCGGCGACGAGACGATATAGAGCGTTCGGGCGCTCTCCCACCTTCACCAGGGTGGAGCCCCCAGCCAGCGCCATCGCCGCTCCATCGACCTCGAAGGCTTCGGTCAGAGCGGTTGACGGCATGATATTTCAGCAATCCGGGCGACAGGAAAAACGCGCCCGCCAACCGTCCCATCAATACCCCGGCGCGCCCATTTACAATCACCTGGGGCTTGAAGACATTGTCGTGACGCAGGCCCCGGGCGGATTCCGTGGTTGACGACCTTGGATGACAGCCCATCTGTGTTTAGCGCCTCAAAGGTTACACCACGGCGCCCCCAGGCCTAGCCTTCGACGGCGACCTCCCCTACTTTAGTGTTCATGCCTCGTTCTGCTTCTTCCCCCGGCGTTTCCGACATCTCCGCGACGTTCGTCCATGACGCCGGAGCCACACCAATGCTGTGGACGCCGCACAGGCCGGCGCGGCCTGAAAAGAGCGAGGGCGGACGGCGGTTCGAGGTGGTCAGCGACTATGAGCCGGCCGGCGATCAGCCCGCCGCCATCGCCGAAATCGTCGCCGGCCTCCAAAGCCGCGAGCGTGACCAGGTGCTGCTGGGCGTCACGGGGTCGGGCAAGACCTTCACCATGGCCAAGGTTATAGAGGCCACCCAGCGACCGGCCTTGATCCTGGCACACAACAAGACCCTGGCCGCGCAGCTCTACAGCGAGTTCAAGAGTTTCTTTCCCAACAACGCGGTCGAGTATTTCGTCTCCTACTACGACTATTACCAGCCCGAAGCCTATGTCGCCCGGACCGACACCTACATCGAGAAGGACTCGTCGCGAAACGAGCAGATCGACCGTATGCGCCACTCCGCCACTCGGGCGGTCCTGGAGCGCGACGATGTGATCGTGGTCGCTTCGGTTTCCTGCATCTACGGTATCGGCTCCGTGGAGACCTATACGGCCATGACCTTCACGGTCAGTGTCGGCGACACCATCGACGAAAAGCGGCTGATGAGCGATCTCGTCGCCCAGCAATACAAGCGCAACGACTCCGCATTCGAGCGCGGAACTTTCCGCCGGCGCGGCGACACCCTGGAAATCTTTCCAGCCCACTATGAGGACCGGGCCTGGCGGATCATGATGTTCGGCGATCAGGTCGAGGCGATCGCCGAGTTCGACCCACTCACCGGCCGCAAGACAGCCGACCTGCCGAGCGTGAAGATCTACGCCAACAGCCACTATGTGACCCCTCGCCCCACCCTTCGCCAGGCGGTCAATTCGATCAAGGCCGAGTTGAAGATCCGCCTCGACTGGCTGATCGCCAACGGCAAGCTGCTTGAAGCCCAGCGCCTGGAACAGCGCACAACCTTCGATATCGAAATGATCGAGGCCACCGGCAGCTGCGCCGGCATCGAGAACTATTCCCGCTATCTGACCGGGCGCCGCCCGGGCGAGCCGCCGCCGACCTTCTTCGAATACATTCCCGACAACGCC
>JAYTXV010000398.1:0-2750 GCA_043742805.1 Caulobacteraceae bacterium
CCGGTGTAACCGCCTCGCTGGTGACGGCTGGGGTCGCCAGCTTCTCGCAGTCTTTCGATCAACTGCTCGCGGCTGTGGCCCGCAAGCGCGCCGCCATCCTGGGGGACAGGCTTAACGGCCACGCCGTGGCAGCCGCCGATCTGCAACCGGCCCTGACCGAGATCCTGACCCGGGCGGCCGAGCAGGGTTGGCCGCGCCGGCTGTGGGCGGGCGACGCCAGCCTCTGGACCGGCGGGCCGGAATCCGCCTGGATGGGCTGGCTGGCGGCGGCGCGGGGCGAAACGGTCGATCTTGACGGCCTCGATCAGCTTCGTGAGGCGGTCCGCGCCGCGGGTTACCGGCACGCGCTGCTTCTGGGCATGGGCGGATCCAGCCTCGGTCCCGAGGTGCTGGCGGTTACCTTCCCCGCGCCGGAGGGGTTTCCCGAACTTCTCATCCTCGATTCCACCGACCCGGTCCAGGTCGCGCGGATGGCCGGGATCATCGATCCGGCCAGCACCCTGTTCATCGTGGCCAGCAAGTCCGGCACGACGCTTGAGCCCGATGTTCTGCATCGCTACTTCTTTGATCTGGCTGAACAGTCGCTGGGCGTGGGTCAGGCGGGCGGGCGCTTCATCGCCATCACCGACCCCGGCTCGCAACTTGAGGCGGTGGCCAAGCGCCAGGGTTTCTGGCGCATCTTCCCGGGCTGGAAGTCCATTGGCGGCCGCTATTCGGTGCTTTCCAACTTTGGCATGGTCCCCGCGGCAATCATCGGCCTGGACGCGAGGGCGATCTTCGAGACGGTGGCCCCGATGGTCCGGGCCTGTGGACCGAGCGCGCCGCCCACCGCCAATCCGGCCTTCACCCTGGGCGCTGTGATGGGCGTCGCCGCCTTGGCGGGGCGCGACAAGATCACGCTGATGGTCTCCGATGGGGTCGCCGACCTTGGCGGCTGGCTAGAACAATTGATCGCCGAGTCGACCGGCAAGCTGGGCAAGGGCCTGATCCCCATCGACCAGGAGCCGCTGGGTCCCGTCGAGGTCTATGGCCATGACCGCCTGTTCTGTTCGATAGGCCTGGAGCGCGAGGACGACGCGGCGCGGGACGGGTTGTTGCGTGCTTTGGAGGCCGCCGGCCATCCCGTGGTTCGCGTCACCCTGGCCAGCCGAGACACGCTGTTCCAGGAATTCTTCCGGTGGGAAATGGCCACCGCGGTGGCTGGCGCCGTGATTGGCATCGATCCCTTCGATCAGCCCGATGTCGAAGCCAGCAAGATCAAGACCCGAGCCCTGACCGACGCCTATGAGGCAAACGGCGCCCTGGCGCGCCAGGCCCCCCTGTTCGAGGCGGAGGGCCTGGTCCTGTTCGCCGATCCCGCCAACGCCGCCCAACTGGCCGCCGCCGTCGCCGAGCCCTCGCTGGAGGCCTATCTGGCCGCCCACTTCGCCCGCGCGCGGCCGGGTGACTATCTGGGCCTGCTCGCCTATCTCGACCGAAATCCGGCTCATATCGAGAGCCTCCAGGCCTTAAGGCTGCGCCTGCGCGACCGGTTTCGCCTGGCCACCGTCGCGCAGTTCGGCCCGCGCTTTCTGCACTCCACCGGTCAGGCCTATAAGGGCGGACCCAACAGTGGCGTGTTTCTCCAGATCACCAGCCAGCCCGGTGAGGACTTGCATGTGCCGGGTCGGAAGCTGACGTTTGGTGTCATCGAGGCGGCGGAGGCCGAGGGTGATTTCGCGGTGCTGGCGGAGCGGGGTCGACGCCTGTTGCGGATTCATTTGGGCGAGGATACGGCCGGCGGCCTGGCGCAATTGCTTAAGGCGGTGGCGCGGATAACGAACACGCAAGCGCCCCAATGAAGACATCCAATCGTACGCCTGCGGCGTTATGACACTGACGTCGTCTTAATCCACTAGGCGACGGTGTCTTAAGTACGAGGCGTGACGATGATCAATGTTATTTCCGTGCAGCCGCTGGCCGATGGTTGGGCCGTTAGTCATCCCCGGGTGGGAAATCCCCAGCTGTTCCTGAGCGGCGCCAGGGCCGAGGAGACGGCCATAAGCCTGGGCTCGCGCTTGGCCGAGGCCGGTCAGACGACTGAAGTGGTGATCTATTTGCGTGGCGGCTCGGTGGGCGGCCGCTTCATCTGCAAGGCCGCGGGGACCGGCGAAGTGATCCTCTAAGAGAATCGCGTCGCCAACCTGGAAAGCCCGGCATCGATCAGCGGATCGCTCGTCGCCCCAGAGATCCGGGCGCTCAGCACTGCTTCGGCGGCCTGGGCGGCCATGTCGGCGGCGGCGGCCTTGACCTCTCCGGCGGCCTGGGCTTCCGCCAGAGCGATCTTGCGCTCAGCCATCATGCCCCGGCGCTTGACGTCCTCTTCCAGCTTGACCGCCGCCTCGGCACGCAGCCGGTCGGCGTCAGCCTGGGCGTTACTGAGCAATTCGGCGGCGGCCCGGTCGGTGTCGGCCCGCTGGACCTGGATCTGCGCCAGCAGCGCTTGCGCCTCCTCGCGCAATCGCACGGCCTCGTCGAGTTGGGCCTGAACCTTGGCGGCCGCGTCGTCGAGAGTCTTCATCGCCAGGCTCGGAACCTTGGCGCGCCACAACACCCCGGCGAACACCACCAGGGCGATCATGATCCAGAATTCGGCGTCCGCGGGATTGGTTAGAAACGACAAGTCAGCCTCGTTTGGATCGAAACGTCAGGAGGGAAGAGCGGTATCCAAAACCCGCTCAACCTCGGCCGATGTGGCCTCCGCGCCGGTC
>JAYTXV010000399.1:0-1812 GCA_043742805.1 Caulobacteraceae bacterium
ATCGCGCTCCATGCCGAGGTTCAGCGCGCTTTCCATGGCGTCCAGCGTGGCGCGGCGGCAGTCGGGATAGCCGGAGTAGTCGGTCTCGCACATGCCGCCCACGAGCGACGCCAGCCCGCGGCGGTCGGCGATGGCGGCGGCATAGGTCAGGAACACCAGGTTGCGGCCCGGCACATAGGTCGAGGGTAGGCCGCGGTCGGTCATCTCGATGGCCCGGCCCTGGGTTAGGGCGGTGTCGCCAATCGCCCCAAAGGCATGGATGTCCAGGGTCCAGTCCTGGCCCAGGCGCGGCGCCCAGTGCGGAAAGGCGTCGATCATGGCCTTGCGCACCACCACCCTGGCCTCCAGCTCGACCGCGTGCCTCTGGCCATAGTCGAAGCCCACCGTCTCGACGTGTGAAAAGCGCGCCAGGGCCCAGGCCAGGCAGACCGTGGAATCCTGGCCGCCGGAAAACAGCACCAGCGCACCCGGGAGGGGCATGCTCATCGCGCCCCTTGTTCGAACGCGTAGCCGAGATTGAGCAACGTGGCCTCCGACCAGGCCGGGCCGATGAACGACAGGCCGACCGGCAGGCCGCTGACTTCACCCATCGGCACCGTCAGGTGCGGATAGCCGGCCACCGCCGCCATGGCGCCGGTGCTGCCGCCGACGAACTGGTCTTTCAGCACCGGGTCGATCAGGCAGGCGGGCCCAATCGTCGGACCAACCAGCGCGACGACGCCGTTCTGGGCCAGCATGCGGTCGATGCCTTCGGGGCCCGCCAGGCGCTTCGCCGTCGCCAAGGCGGCCCGGTATTCGGGGTCGGCGAGGCCGGTGGTCTTGGCCGACGTTTCGAACAGCTCCTGGCCGAACAGACTCATCTCCTCGGCGGCGTGCGCCTTGTTGAAGGCGATCAGGTCGGCCAGGGTGCGGGTCTTGACCTGGGCCGGCGAGGTGCTGGCCAGATAGGCCTCCACATCGACCTTGAACTCGGTCAGCAGCACCTTTTCCTCGGCCGCTCCCAGCGCCTTCGTGTCCGGCCCGTCCTTGATTTCCACCAGGGTCGCGCCGGCCGCGCGCATTCGGGCCAGCGCCGCCTCAAACACCAAATCGGCGCCGCTGTGGAAACCGGCGGTGAACCGCATCACCCCGATCCGCGCCCCGCGCAGGGCGCCGGCGTCGAGGCGCGCCGCGTAGTCGGTCCTGGGGGCGTCGGCCATGGCGGTCAGCAGGATCGCCGCGTCGCGCACCGTCAGGGTGATCGGACCGGCGGTGTCCTGGGTATGGCTGATCGGCACGATGCGGGCGCTGGAAACCAGCCCCACCGTCGGTTTCAGGCCGACAACGCCGTTGACCGAAGCGGGGCAGGTGATCGAGCCATCGGTTTCGGTGCCGATCGCCGCCGCCGCGAAACCCGACGCCACCGCCACGGCGCTGCCCGCGCTGGAACCGCACGGGTTGCGCAGCGGATCGCGGGCGTTTCGGGTCTGACCGCCCACGCCGCTCCAGCCGCTGAGCGATTCGGTGGAGCGGAAATTGGCCCATTCCGACAGATTGGTCTTGCCCAGGATCACCGCCCCCGCCGCCCGCAGGCGGGCCACCAGCGGGGCGTCGCGGCCGGTCACATTGTCTTTCAACGCCAGCGAGCCGGCGGTGGTGGCCAGGCCGTCGTCGGCCTCGATATTGTCCTTCAGCAGGATCGGGATCCCGTCCAGCGCCAGCCCCCGCTCCCCCGGCCGCCGGGCCGCGTCCAGCGCCCGCGCCATGTCTCCGGCCCGCGGGCTGAGGGCGATCACCGCCCGGTAGGTCGGGTCGTTGCGGGCGATGGTCGCC
>JAYTXV010000400.1:0-12755 GCA_043742805.1 Caulobacteraceae bacterium
GTCAGGCGCGCAAGTCCAAGGGCGGCCCGAAGCAGGGTGGTCTTGCCCCCGCCATTGGCGCCCAGCACCCCCAGCACCTCGCCCGGCCGCACGGTCAGACTGACCCGATCGAGGGCCAGGTGGCAACCGAGCGTGACGCTGGCTTCGGTCAGAGCGAGCGCTTCGGTCATCCGCGCCAGCTTCGGGCGGCGCGCCAGGAAATAATGGCGAACACTGGCGCGCCGAAGAGAGCAGTGACCACCCCCAGCTTCAGCTCCTCCGACGAGGGAATCGTGCGCGCGGCGAGATCGGCGGCGACCAGCAGGATCGCGCCGACGATCGCCGACGGGATCAGGGTCCGCGCGGGGTCGTCCGACACCTTGCCCCGGACGAGATGCGGCGCCGCCAAGCCAACGAAACCAATCACGCCCGCCAGCGCCACGGCGGCGCCGGTCAAAAGGGCGGCGCCCGCCACCGCCGCCGCGCGCAAGCTGGCCATCCTCAGCCCCGACAGCGCGGCAGTCTCCTCGCCCAGGGTCAGCATTCTCAAGGCCCGGGCCGACCAGAGGCAGAGGAGCACGCCGGCGACCGCCGGGACGGTGGCGACCGCCACATCCGACCAATCCCGGTTGGCGACCGAACCCAGCAACCATGACAGCACTTCTGCCGTCGCCACTGGAGATGGCGAGAGATTGAAGACCAGCGCCGTTGCCGCCCCGCCCAGAGACGACAGGGCCACGCCAAACAGGATCAGGGTCTGGGGTTCGGTGACACGCGCCGCTAGCAGGGTGAGCAGGGCGCCCGCCACCAGAGCGCCGCCTAAGGCGGCAATCTGAACCGCCCAGGGTGTCGCCGCCAGTCCCAGCGCGATCACCAGGGCGGCGCCGAGCGCCGACGTCGCTGAAACGCCCAGCACGCCGGGGTCGGCCAAGGGATTGCGCAACAAGCCTTGCATCACAGCCCCGGCGAGCCCCAAGGCCGCGCCGACCAGGGCGGCGGCGGCGGCGCGCGGCGCGCGGATGAACCACAGAATCTGGGCCGGCGCTGAACTCATGTCGATGAACGCCTGATGATACTGGGTGGATGACAACGACGTTTCCCCCAGGCCGATGGCCAGGGCGGAGACAGCCGCCAGAAACCCGGTAAGTCCCAGGATCAGGCGCGAATCGGGGCCGAGCTTCACAAGTTTGGCGCGCGACGGCCGACTGGCGATCGAGGCGCGGCCAAGGCCAGAGCAGCGACCGCATCGCCCGCGAACCAGGCCGGACAACCGAGCAGGGCGGCGGGCAACGACACCAGATCGCGGCCTGTAGTGAGGCGCGCCAGGGCGCCGTGTCGCCCTGGCCCCCAATAGACCCGAGCCTGGCCGGGCGCATCGAAGAAACCCTTCACCACCGCCTTTGGCGGATTCAGCTCCAGCTGCTCGAGTGACACCTCCCGGTAGCCCGCGCCGCGGGTCAGGTTCCAAAGGCCCGCCGCCCGCATGATCGAATCGATCAGCGTGCCGGGCCCGGCTGTCGCGCCCCCCGAGGTGAGGTAGAGCGCCCCCTGCCCGCCCCACGCGCCTCGACTTACCGCCAGTTGGTCGTCCATGCGCCGCAGAAGGGCTTCTCCGGCGGCATCCTGGCCGAGGGCCGCGGCCACGGTCCGGACGTTCCGCCGCACTCCGGCAAAATCGGTTGCGTCCTCGATGGTCGCCACCCGCGCGCCACGGCGTGTAAGCTCCGAGATCAGGGCGGGATCGCCCCCCCAATAGCGCACCACCACTTGTGGCCGCGTCGCCAATATCGATTCGCTGTCCACCCTTCGGATGGGTAGCCCCGCCGCCCGGGCCGCGAGCAGGGAATCGGCGTTGCGGGCGCGGGGGGAGAGACCGACAATCGCGCTTCGGGGACTGAGCGCCACGACAAATTGATCGGCGCATTGATCCAGGGACATCACCCGCGGCGCCGCTATCGCCCCCGCCGGTGAGACCGCCGCCAAGCACAGCAGGAAACCGGTGACCGCCCAACGCATGGCGTGCGCCCTATATCCTGTCGCGCCCATAGGCGTCAGTCGGCGATCAGGCCGAACAGCAGCCCATCAATCATCACCCGGGTGATCGCCTTGGGTTCGGCCCAGTCGATGTTGGGTTTGGTGATCATCAGCGACACCAGCCCGTGGCAGGCCGACCACAGGGCCTGATGCACGGTGCGGGGATCGCCGGTCTTCAAACGCCCCTGGGCGGCGATCTCGCGAACCACGCCGGAGAATCGCTCGAAGCACTGGGCTCCGAGCTCCAGCGTTATCTGTTGTTTCTGATCGGATGTGGCCAGCGGCGAGGCGCAGAAAATCAGCCGATAAGCGTTGGGGTTCTCTAGGGCGAATTCCACATAGGCGGTGAGCATCATGCGCACGCGCTCCACCGGATCCACGGGACGGTCGGCGAACTCACTGTTCAGCGAGAGCAGTTCCTCCATGGCGGCCGTGCAGATTTCCAGCAGGATCTGATCCTTGTCACGGAAATGCATGTAGAGGCAGGTCGATGAAACGCCGACCTCGTCCGCGATCTTCCGGATGGTGGCGCCTTCGTAGCCCTCGGCAATGAAGATTCGTTCGGCGGCCCGCAGAATTTCCGCCCGACGGAGGTGTCCTTCGCCTTTGGCTTTGCGGGCCGACTTTACAGGCTTGTTCAGGGTCTCGTTCACGGCGAAGGGGTCCCAGGTCTGTTAAGACCCTGCACTAAAGGGAATAATTCGCCACGCCGCAAGGCGCCGCGGCGTTGATGCGGCAATTGCGACCTTTCCAAAACGTTGGCGACTGGACGCGCCGACCCGGTGGACGGTAAGTCCATAGGATGAACCGTCCCACCATCGCCGCTTTGCCACAGGTTCTGCGAACCCAGGGTGGGGCCGACTATGCGCTAATGGACAGTGGCGATGGACGAAAACTTGAGCGCTACGGCCGTTGGACCGTGGTGCGGCCCGAACCGCAATGTCTTTGGCCACCAGGCTTGTCACCCGATGACTGGAGCGTCGCCGATGCCGTGTTCGAGCCGGCCGACGAAGAGGACGCCGGCCGCTGGAAAGTCACCGGCGATGTGCCGCCCTTTTGGCCAATGACCTGGGGACTCGTCACTTTCAACGCTCGCCTCACGGCCTTTCGTCACCTTGGTGTATTTCCGGAGCAGGCCGCGAACTGGGATTGGCTTGACGCGCGGCTGCGAAATTCGAGACCGGGCCAGAAAATCCTTAACCTGTTCGGTTATACCGGCATGGCCAGTCTCGCCGCGGCCGCGACGGGCGCCGCCGTGACCCACGTGGACGCCTCGAAGAAAGCGGTCGGTTGGGCGCGAGAGAACGCCGCTCTGTCCAGTCTGGATGACGCGCCCGTGCGGTGGATCTGCGAGGACGCGCGTAAATATGTCCAGCGCGAGGTTCGTCGGGGCGCGCGCTACGACGGCATAATTCTCGATCCGCCAAAATACGGCCGGGGGCCGACAGGCGAGGTCTGGCGGCTGTATGACGATCTCCCGGCTCTGATCGCCGGCTGCGTCGCCCTGCTCAGCGATGACGCCTCGTTCCTTCTTCTAAACGCTTATTCCGAGCGGATTTCCGGTCTGGCCTTGGCGGGACTCTTGGAAAGCGCGCTGGGCGGTCGTCAAGGCGTCATCGACTGGGGAGAACTGGCTTTGATGGAAGCCGGCGGTCGGCGCGGCGTGGGCCTGTCGTTCTTCGCCCGATGGAGCGCGTCGTGAGCGGCGGCGCGACGACGGTCCGTCTCGTCACCTCCCTGACCAATCCCACCGTGAAGGCGGTGCGCGCCTTGCACATGCGCAAGGCGCGCCAGGAAACTGGATTGTTTCTCGTCGAGGGTCTGAAAAGCGTTGCGGAGGCTGTCGACCTTGGTCGGATCCCACGCATCCTGCTGCATGCCGAGGCGGCGGATCACCCTCTGCTCCGACGCGCCGCAGCGGCCGCCGGAGAGACCCTGATCGTCAGTCCAGCCGTCCTCGCCAAGATCTCCCGCAGGGACAATCCCCAGACCGTGCTGGGGGTCTTCGAACAGGTCTTCACGCCCCTCGGGGCTTTTGATCCGGGCTCCTCGCGCTGCTGGGTCGCCCTCGAGGCGGTGCGTGATCCCGGCAATCTGGGGACCATCATCCGGACAGCCGACGCGGCGGGCTGCGGTGGGCTGATTCTGATAGGCGAATGCTGCGATCCCTATTCGGTGGAATGTGTGCGCGCGACCATGGGCTCGGTGTTCGCGGTTCCAATCGCCAAGGCGGACACTGAAACGTTTATCGCTTGGCGGACCACTTGGCCCGGCGCGGTGGTCGGGACCCTGCTGACCGCCGAGACTGATTTTCGCGCCGCCGACTATCGCGATCCCACCCTGATCCTGATGGGCAATGAGCAGGCAGGCCTGACCCCGCAACTTGCCGCCGCCTGCCACGTCACCGTCAAAATCCCCATGCGCGGACGCGCCGACAGCCTCAATCTGGCGGTGGCGACGGGCGTGATGATTTACGCCGCGAGCGGTTAGAACCACCCTCGATACTTGAACCACACCACCGGGATGATAGCGCTGACCACGATCACCACCAGGCCGTAGGGATAGCCGAACGTCCAGCTCAACTCCGGCATGATCTTGAAATTCATCCCATAGATGCTGGCCATCAAGGTCGGGGGAATCCCGACGATCGAGACAATGGTCAGGATCTTGAAGATGTCGTTCTGGGCGATGCCGATCATGCCGACCAGGGCGTCGAGCAGGAACTGGACCTTGTCGCTCAAGTGCACCTCATAGTCGGTCAGCGAGGTCACATCCTGTTTGAGGCTGACGATCCTGGGTTCGAAGCGAGCGTGGTCCCAGTCCCTGGTAAGATCACCGACAAAGGCCAGGATGCGGCCAAGACCAAGCAGGGCGCCGCGGGTATAGGACGCGCGATCACCCATCTGGCCGACCAGCTTCAGCTGATCGCGCAGGCGGCTATTGGCATGTTTGGCCGCCCGCCCCTTGATGTCCTCTGTGTTGAACACCGTAGCCGAAAGATCATTGAGCGAAGCGGCGATAACCTCCAATGCATCAGCCATTCGATCGACCATCTCGTCACAAAGCCGTACGAACACCTCCAGCCCGCAGCTAGGCGCCTCCGGTGGGGCACTGAACTCAGCGATCACCGCGTCGAAGGCTTTCAGTGGGCTGAAGCGGATGGTCACAAGGGTCTCTGGCGACAGTACAAAACCGATCGGCGACACGCCCTGCGGTGAAGCATCGATTAGGGAGATCATCGGCGTGCTGACCGTCAACACCCCGTCGCGCTTCCGAAGCCGGCTGGATGATTCGATTTCACTCAGGTTGGCCAAGGTCGGCAGGGTGAGGCCCGTCAAGGTCTCGGCTTCCAGACGCTCCGCCTCGGTGGGGTTGAGAAGATCGATCCAAAGAGGGGCGCCACCGGCCGGGAGCTTCTGAAGCATCGCTTGACTCTCCCGGCGTTGAGAAACGAACTCATCAACCTGTAACACGTCACGAGCCAGATCGTAGATACTCCAGCCGATGACCAGAATCCTCGCGATCCACGCCCATCCCGACGATATCGAGACCCTGGCCGCCGGAACCCTAGCCATATTGGCGGCGTCTAACCTGAAGCTGACGATCGCCACGATGACCGCAGGCGAATGCGGCTCGGTGGACGACGACCCCGCGGAAACGGCGCGCATCCGCAAGGGCGAGGCGGCCCTGGCCGCGGCCATGATCGGCGCGGACTATCGCTGTGCCGGTCTGGGCGACCTAACGGTGTTCAACGACGACGCCTCGCGCCGAACGGTGACCGAACTGATCCGCGCGGTCCGGCCGGCCATCGTCATCACCTCGGCGCCAGCCGACTATCATCCTGACCACGAGGCGACGAGCCTACTGGTCAGGGACGCCTGTTTCGCGGCTTCCGCGCCGGGTTATCGCACCGGCGACGCAACGCCTCTGGAGGCGATCCCACACCTCTATTTCGTGGACCCGATCGGGGGGCGCGATCGCGAGGGGAGGCCCGCGCAGCCAGACTTTGCGGTCGACATCGGCCAGGTCATGGGAACCAAGCGGCGGATGCTGGAGGCCCACCAGAGCCAAATCGCCTGGCTGGCCAAACAGCATGCCATCACCGACTTCACCGCCGGGATGGAAGCCCAGTCCCGACGCCGGGGCAAAGATTTCGGCGTTGCCTTCGCCGAGGGCTTTCGTCATTACCGTCATCCGCCCTACCCCCGCGACCCGCTCTTGCAAACCCTGCTGGGAACGGCCCTTCTGCAGGTCACGGCACGACAGGAGAACTGAACGAGATGCGAGCCAACAGTCAGGATCGGGACCTTCGAGATCGCGCTGCGGCTGTGATTCCAGGCGGAATGTTCGGACACCAGTCGACACGGCTGTTGCCGGACGACTATCCGCAGTTCTTCTCCCGCGCCAAAGGCGCGCGGCTGTGGGACGTGGACGGCAACGAACTGCTGGATTTCATGTGCGCCTACGGCCCTAATCTGATGGGCTACGCCGACGAAGCGATCGACAACGCCTATGCAACGCGGATGCGGCAAGGCGACACCATGACCGGCCCCACCGGCCTGATCGTCGAGCTGGCCGAACAGTTCACCCGGATGGTCACGCACGCTGACTGGGCGATTTTCTGCAAGAACGGCGGCGACGCCACCCAGATCGCCCTGATGACGGCGCGGGCGCACACCGGTCGCAAGACCGTGGTGCTGGCCAAGGGCGCCTATCATGGCGCCGCCCCCTGGTGCGCTACGGGGGCCAATGGCGTAACGCCGCAGGACAAGGCCAATCAGGTCTTTTGCGTCTACAATGACATCGCAAGCCTGGAAGCGGCCGTGGCCGCGGCCGGCGACGACTTGGCGGCTATTTTCGCCGCGCCGATGAAGCACGACGCCTTCACCGATCAGGCCCAGCCCGACCCCGCCTATGCCAGGCGCGCGCGGGAGCTTTGCGACGCCACCGGCGCCCTGCTGGTGGTCGACGATGTACGGGCGGGACTGAGGGTTGCGCGGGATTGCAGCTGGTCGGTGGTCGGGGTTCAGCCGGATCTTTCGAGCTGGGGCAAATGCTTCGCCAACGGCCATCCGATTTCGGCCCTGCTGGGCGCCAACAAGGCCAAACGCGCCGCCGCCCAGATATTCACTACCGGCTCATTCTGGTATCAGGCCGCGCCGATGGCGGCTGCCTTGGAAACCCTGCTGCGGGTGCGGGACACCGACTACCTTGAACATATGGAGGGGCTGGGAGCCCGCCTGCGCAACGGTCTCGCCGAGCGGGCGGCGGCCAGCGACTTCGGCTTCCGCCAAACCGGGCCGGTGACCATGCCTCTGTTCCTGTTCGATGAAGACCCGGATCTGCGCAAGGGCTTCTTTTGGTCATCCCAGATGCTCAAGCGCGGGGTTTATGTACATCCCTGGCACAACATGTTCCTGTGCGCGGCAATGACAGCTGCCGACATTGACCAGGCGCTCGATGCGGCCGAGGATTCGTTCGTGGCTCTCAAGGCCCAAGCTGGCTCTCTGGGGCCGGTGGGAAAGATGAGTTTTCTTATAGCGTGAGGGTCGACGCGAAACGCGCGGCTATTTGCTCAGGGGGATAACCGATGACTTCAATCTTGCGGGGCCGGGTGCGGCTGGCTGCGGGTATCGTTCTAACGCCGCTGATTTGGGTCGCCGGCGCGTCGGTCTCCATCGCGGCCGCGGTTTCCGACACCACGCCGGGCAAGTCGGTCGAAACCCTTGTAGTCACCGCGCAGAAACGCAGCGAGAACGTCCAGGACGTGCCGATCTCCATCCAGGCCTTCAGCGCCAAGGATATCCAGGCCCTGGGGGTCAAATCTTCGGTAGACCTGGGCGCGATCACGCCCAACGTCGATATCGCCCTAGTGGCCGGACCGGGGAACCAGCCGATCATCACCATCCGGGGGATCGGCCTCAACGACTACGACACCAACAACGCCGGCCCGAACGGCATCTACGTTGACGAGGTCTACCTCTCCTCGCCCGCCTCCCAGAGCTTCGCGACCTTCGACCTTAGTCGGATCGAGGTGCTGAAGGGACCTCAGGGCACCCTCTACGGCCGCAACACCAGCGGCGGGGCGATCAATTTCGTCAGCGCCAAGCCAACCAATTATTTCACCGGCAATTTCCACGCCGAATATTCCTCGTTTAACACCATCAATATCGAAGCGGCCGTGGGCGGCCCCATCGCCCCGGGACTGACAGGGCGCATCGCCTTCGTGAAGAACTATTCCGACGGGTTCTTTCATAACGATCTGACCGGCAAGCCGGAAAATGGCACCGACAACTATGCCGCCCGTGTTGCCCTGCAATGGAAGCCAACCAGCGACCTGACCCTGCTGTTCAACCTGCACGGCGGTCAGGTCGATAACCGCGTAACCGAGTATCGGCACATCGGCGACCTCACGGCGGCGGGAACCCAATGCACCATCGCCCAGACCAATGCCGGCGGCTGCGTGGACCTGTTCGGCTACGGCACGCCGCAGGGCTTTTACGAGGGCTCGTTCAATCGGACCCAGCACCTGAAGGTCAACAGTCTCGGCTCCTACTTGCGCGCCGACTACGTTTGGAATGGCGTCAATCTGACATCGATCACCGCCTTCGAGCACAACGATAAGATTCACCCCGAAGACAGCGACGCCTCCCCCAACCGCCTGCTGGAAATCAATTTCGGGGTCCGTTCCAACACCTTCACCCAGGAGTTGCGCGCGTCTCAATCCACGTCGAAATATAACTGGGTAGCGGGCCTGTATTATCTCTATGAGAATCTGAAGCAGAACCAGCCGCTGTTTCTCTTGCTTGATGGCGACAAGTTCTTCGGTGGTCCAGGGGCGGCCGACGGTATCGCCTTTCAGGCTTTCGACCGCAGCAACCAAGTTACCAATGCCTACGCGGCCTTCGCGCAGGGTGACTACGCCATCACCGACAAGCTCAAGCTGACCCTTGGCGCACGCTACACCCGTGAACAAAAAGGTTTTGACTACAACGGTTCAGTGCAGTTTCAGGAAGGCGGTATGGACAAATTCGGGCCGATCATGACGTTGGCTGACATCCATGAAGGACTCAAAAGTTCGGCCTTCAACTATCGTGTCGCCCTTGACTATCACCTGACCCGCGACATTCTTGGCTATGGCAGCATCGCCAGCGGCTATAAGAGTGGCGACTTCAACGGCAGCTTCCTGAGCCTGGTTCCGGCAGAAATCGCACTGCAGCTTCAGCCGGCCAGACCCGAGCACGTCACCACCTACGAGGTCGGCTTCAAGAGTAACTTTTTCGATGATCGCTTGGTCATAGACGGTGCAATATTTTACAATGACTACCGGGATCTCCAGGTTTTTATTCTGGTGCCGCCGCCGCCGGGAGACACCAGTTCGCTCTCCGTCAATGTTCTGCAGAACGCGAAGCGCGCCCACACCCAGGGTATCGAGGCGCAGGTGGTGGCGAGACCGATTTCACCCCTCACGGCGTCCGTCCAGCTGGGTTGGCTTGACACCCGGCTGGACGAATATTCGTCGGTGAGAGCGCAGGGAACCAGCGACTACTCCGGTAACCAGCTGCCGGTTTCGCCGCACTTCTCACTATCCACGCTGCTGGATTATAAGATCCCGCTCGGCGATAGTGCATTGGACGTGCAATTCAGCGCTACCTACAAGAGCCACCAGTTCTTCGACGTTACCAATGATCTCTACACCGTGCAGAAGGGCTATTGGCTGGAGAATGTCCGCGTCGCCTACACCGTGACCGGCACGAAATGGGAGGTCGCCGCCTATGGACGCAACCTCTCCGATCGCCGCTACTTCCTCGATGAATTCGACCTTACCAGCCCCTTTGGCCTGATCCAGGGCATCGTCGGAACGCCGCGGACCTTCGGCGGTGAGGTCAACTACCGGTTTTGACGCGAGAGGCGCATAGTTGGGGTTCTGATCGCGACCACGAAAGGAGATCCATCATGAAAACCCAAGGCTCGGCCGTCTGGGAAGGCGGCATTCGCGATGGCAAGGGCGCCATCTCCACCAAGAGCGGCGCGCTTACCGCCTATCCCTACGGCTTCGCCAGCCGGTTCGAGGATAAGCCCGGCAGCAACCCGGAGGAACTGATCGGCGCGGCCCACGCGGCCTGTTTCACCATGGCCTTGTCGCTGGTCCTCGGCGAGGCGAAGCTTACCGCCAAGCACATGGTAACCACTGCCGAAGTCAGCCTGGACAGGGACGGCGAGGGCTATGCCATCACCGCCAGCCATCTGACCTTGAAAGCGAGTATCCCCGGTGTGGATGACGCCAGGTTCCAGGAGCTGGCGGGGACCGCCAAGGCCGGATGCCCGGTTTCGAAACTCCTTAAGGCGGAAATCACCCTGGACGCCCAGCTCATCGCCTGATGCGCCCCCTTACAACCTCGGCTTCGCCCGCGCGGTGGGCGCCGCCGAGGCTGGATCCTCCGGCCAAGGGTGTTTGGGGTAGCGACCTCGCATGTCCTTGCGAACGTCGCTCCAGGAGCCGGCCCAGAACGCCGGCAGCGTCTTGGTGACCTGAATTTCCCGGTGGGCCGGAGACAGCAAGGCCAGGGTCAACGGCGTCCCCCATCCCACGGTGGGATGAATCTTCAGGCCGAACACCTCCTGCACCCGAAGCTCGACCCTGGGTCCACCGTCGGCGCCATAGTCTATGGCGAACGATGAACCGGTGGGAGCGGTCCAGCGCGCCGGCGCCTTCGCATCCAACCGCCGTTGCAGGTCCCAGGGGATCAGGGCGAGCAGGGCGTCGAGAAGCGCGGACCCGGGAATCTCGCGTAACGCCCGCCGGCCCTTCAGGAGCGGCGTCAACCAATTGTCCAGACTTTCGCTCAGGCCCAGATCGGATAGGTCCGGCCAGGTTGGCTCGGCCGCCCGCAGAAAAGCGATCCGCGCCCTCAGGGACCCGGCCGCCTCGGTCCATGCGAGCGCCGCCACGCCACGTCGGCGCACCTCCGCCGTCAGCGCCGCCTCGATCAGGTGCGGCGCGGCATCGGTCAACGGGCCTTCTTCGACAACGAGTTCGCCGAGGCGCAGGGTGCGCTGACCGCGCAAGGCGCCTGAAGGCGTTTCCACCATTCGGTCCTCGGACCTCAGGCGATCGCCCAAGGCCAATTTGAGGGTTGGGACGTCGAGCCGGGCGGCCAGGAGAATCCGGTCCCGCACCGCGCCGCCCCCGAGATCGGCAACCGCCAGCCAGGTTTCCCGGGCCAGGGAATCGGTCGGTTCGACGAACACCCCCCGGCCACCGGCCAGTTGAAACTCGCCAAGACCGCCACGCGCCTTGGCGACCCGTTCGGGAAAGGCCTGGGCGAGCAACAGACCATCGTTTGGCGCCGCCGCCATCGGACGGGCATCAACAAGTTTCGCCCAGCGCTCCGCCAGAGCGACGACTGCCCGTGCCCTGGACCCACGGTCCCGCGACAGGCCGTCGAGACGATGGGCGATGTCCACATCCCCGCCGCCCAGTCCCGGCTCGGTTAGCAGCGCCCCGATCAACGCGGCCCGGCGCCCGAGCCCGGCCCGGGCGCCCGCCAGCACCATGTGCGCCAAGCGGGGCGGCAGTGGCAGGCGGGCCAAAACCTGGCCGTGAGCTGTCAGTGCGCCGCCCTCACTCAGCGCCCCGATTTCGGTCAGAGCCCGCCGCGCCTCGGCCATGGCGGCGACCGGCGGGCGATCGAGGAAAGCCAGAGCCGCCCCGTCGCCGGCCCCCCATCGAGCCAGGTCCAGGGCCAAGCGAGACAGATCTGTTTCCAAGATCTCGGGCCGGTCGAAAGCCGGAAGAGCTCGCGTCTCGGCCTCGTCCCAGAGCCGCCAGCAAACACCCGGCTCGGTACGTCCAGCCCGACCTCGCCGCTGGTCGGCCGCTGCTCGCGAGGCGCGGACGGTGGCTAGTCGGGTGATGCCTCCGGCCGGGTCCCAGCGAGGAACGCGGCTGAGACCGCTGTCGATCACCACTCGAATCCCTTCCAGGGTTAAGCTGGTCTGGGCGATCGACGTCGCCAGCACGACCTTCCGGCGACCGGGCGCCGATGGGGCCGTGGCCTGGTCCTGATCGGTCACATCCATCGCGCCATAGAGGGGGGCGATGTCGACGCCCACCTCGTCCAAGGTCTCCGACAGCCGTCGGGCGACGCGGTGAATCTCTCCCTGACCAGGCAGAAAGACCAATACGCCGCCAGTCTCGCGCTCCAGGGCCTGCCTTACCGCCCGTGCCACCTGTTCCTCGATTGGCGCGCGGGGATTCTTGCCCAGATAGCGTGTCGCCACCGGGTGCATGCGGCCCAGGCTCTCGATGACCGGCGCGTCCCCAAGCAGGGCTGCGACGCGGGCGCCATCCAGCGTCGCGGACATCACCAGCAGGCGCAGATCCTCCCGGAGGACGCCCTGGCTGTCGAAGGCGAAGGCGAGGCCAAGGTCGGCATCGAGGCTGCGTTCATGAAACTCGTCGAACAGAACCCCGGCCACGCCCTCCAACCCGGGATCGTCGAGGATCATACGGGTGAACACACCCTCGGTGACCACCTCAATGCGCGTGCGGGCCGAGACGCGGGTGTCGAGGCGAACGCGGTAGCCGACGGTCTGACCGACGGCCTCGCCCAGGGTGGCTGCCATGCGGGCGGCGGCGGCGCGAGCGGCCAGGCGGCGAGGTTCGAGCACGATCAGCTTGCCCGCCACCGCCCAGGCTTCATCCAGCAGGGCCAGGGGAACCCCGGTGGTCTTGCCGG
>JAYTXV010000401.1:0-3079 GCA_043742805.1 Caulobacteraceae bacterium
CTATCAGGCCATCAAGCACAAGCTGGCCGACATCTACATCAAGAACGAACTGGCCCGCTCCAACGCCTATTTCGGCGCCTGGGCGCTGGACGCCGGGGCGGCCGAACTGCCTGTGGCCGCGGCGGCGGCGCGGGTGGCGGCCAGCGAGGCGTTCTGGTTCGCGGCCAAGGAGAATATTCAGACCCACGGCGGCATGGGTTTCACCTGGGACGTCGACTGCCATCTGTTCTATCGCCGCGCGCAACAGCTGGGGCTGGTGGCCGGCGGGTCCAAGGCGTGGAAAGAGCGCCTGGTCAGCCAGCTCGAACGCCGCAACGCCGCCTGAATACCTTGTAAAAATTGTAGAGAAGGGCAGACAACATGGACTTCAACGACACCGCCGAAGAAGCCGCCTATCGCGCCCAGGTATGCGCCTGGCTGCAAGCCCATGCTCCCAAGGGAGCGAGCGGCGCCTCGATGATGGACGACGAGGACGCCGCCGGCATGGCCGCCGCCCGCGCCTGGCAGCGGACCAAGGCCGAAGCCGGCTACGCCTGCATCACCTGGCCCAAGGCCTGGGGCGGCGGCGGCGGCGCGTCGTGGCAGTCGGTGATCTTCGGCCAGGAAGAGGCCAAGGTCGCGACGCCCGGCAATCCGTTCGCCATCGGCCTGGGTATGTGCGTGCCGACTGTGATGACCGCGGGCAACGAGGCGGACAAGGAGCGCTTCGTGAAGCCTGCCGTGCTGGGCGAGGAAATCTGGTGCCAGCTGTTCTCGGAACCTTCGGGCGGCTCCGACGCCGCCGCGGCTCGCACCCGCGCGGTGCTGAATGGCGACACCTGGACCGTCAATGGCCAGAAGGTGTGGACCAGCGGCGCCCACTATTCGGATTTCGGCCTGCTGCTGGCCCGCACCGACCCGGACGTGCCCAAGCACAAGGGCCTGACGATGTTCTGGATCGACATGAAGGACCCGGCGATCAAGGTGCGTCCGATCCACCAGATGTCGGGCGCCTCGAACTTCAACGAGGTGTATTTCACCGACCTGAAGCTGAAGGACTCCCAGCGGGTGGGCGCGGTGGGCGAAGGCTGGCGCGTGGCGCTGGTGACCTTGATGAACGAACGGCTGTCGGTGGGCGGAGGCGGCAGTGGATCGAGCCACAAGCGGGTGCTGAACCTAGCTAACGACATCCAGACCCTGACCGGCCTGGGGGTCAAGGACAACGCCCTGCGCGAGAAGATCGCCGACTGGTTCGTCCAGGCCGAGGGTCTGAAATACACCACCTTCCGCACCATGACCGCCCTGTCGCGCGGCCAGACACCAGGGCCGGAAAGCTCGATCGGCAAGGTGGTCTCGGCCAGCCTGATGCAGGACATGGCCAATACGGCGATGGACCTGGAGGATCAGTTCGGCATCATCAGCGACCCGGAAATGGCCCCGCTGGCCGGCGCGTTCCAGAACGCGCTGATGAGCGCGCCAGGCATGCGGATCGCAGGCGGCACCGACGAAATCCTGCGCAACATCATCGCCGAACGCGTGCTGGGCTTGCCCCAGGACATCCGCCTGGACAAGGATGTGGCCTTCAAGGATATACCGACCGGGCGTTAACATCTTGGCCCGCGTCGGGGCCTCATTTCAGTATGACGAGAACAGCCATGTCTTGGAGCTTTAGGGTCTGGGGCGTGGCTGCCCTGGTCTTGTGCGTGACGGGCATGGGCTCCGCAGCCTGGGCGGACGAGGGCCGCGTGATCCTGCCCGCGAATGTGACCCCCAAAGCCTATCGCATCACCATCACGCCCGACGCTAAGGCCATGACGTTTTCGGGCGACGTCCAGATCGATGTCACGGTTCACGCCGCCACCGACAAGATCGTGTTGAACAGCGCCGATCTGGTCATCGACCGCGCCGCGCTGTCGGGCGAGAAAACGGCGTTGGCCGTGTCCTATGACCCGGCCGCGCAGACGGCCAGCCTCTTGGTGGGCCACACCCTGAAGCCCGGCGCCCATACCCTGAGCCTCGCCTACCACGGCCAGATCTTCCAACAGGCGTCGGGCCTGTTCGCCCTCGACTATGCGACACCGGCCGGTCAGGCCCGCGCCCTCTATACCCAGTTCGAGAATTCCGACGCCCGCCGGTTCGTCCCGTCCTGGGATGAGCCGGGCCGCAAGGCCACTTTCCAGCTGACAGCCATCACGCCCGTGGGCCAGATGGCGCTATCCAACATGCCGGTCGCCGCGACGCGGGCGTTGGGCGGCGGGCTGCAGCGGGTCGAGTTCGCCCCGACGCCGAAGATGTCGTCCTATCTGCTGTTCTTCGGCCTGGGCGATTTCGAACGGGTTCACGCCATGGTGGCTGGCGTCGACATCGGGGTGGTGGTCAAGCGCGGCGACACCGCGCGGGGCAAGTTCGCTCTGGAGGCGGCGGAGCATATCCTGCCCTACTACAACGGCTATTTCGGCACGCCCTATCCGTTGCCGAAGCTCGACCTGATCGCGGGCCCGGGATCCAGCCAGTTCTTCGGGGCAATGGAGAACTGGGGCGCGATCTTCTATTTCGACCGCGACGTGCTGATCGACCCAAGGCTGTCCACCGAAGCTGATCGCCAGAACGTCTATGTTGTGGTCGCCCATGAGATGGCGCACCAATGGTTCGGCGACTTGGTCACCATGGACTGGTGGGACAGTCTGTGGCTGAACGAAGGCTTCGCATCCTGGATGGAGAACAAGGCCACCGACCATTTTCACCCCGAGTGGAAGATGTGGCTGCAATCGCTGGACGCGAAACAAAGGGCGATGCAGCTGGACGCCCGGGACGGGACCCATCCGATCATCACGCCGATCCGGGATGTGCTGCAAGCCTCCGGGGCCTTCGACAACATCACCTACAACAAGGGCGCGGCGGTGATCCGCATGCTCGAGACCTATCTGGGCCAGGATGCCTTCCGCGCCGGCGTGCGACGATACATGCACGATCACGCCTATTCGAACACGGTGACCGACGACCTGTGGTCGGCGATGGACACGGGCTCTTCTCACCCCATCACCGCGATCGCGCATGATTTCACGCTTCAGGCCGGTGTTCCGATGGTCACCGAAGACCA
>JAYTXV010000402.1:0-1677 GCA_043742805.1 Caulobacteraceae bacterium
GGTGGCGACGTTGCAGAAGGCGCAGGCGCGGGTGCAGGTCTCGCCCATGATCATCATGGTGGCGTGCGACTGGCTCCAGCATTCGCCGATATTCGGACAGGCCGCCTCTTCACAGACGGTGACCAGCCCATGGGTTTTGACGATCCGGCGGGTCTCGCTGTAGCCGGCCGACCCCGGGGCCCGGACCCGCAGCCATGGCGGCTTGGGGAGAATCGGCGAATCCGCCCGCGCCTGCTTCTCCGGATGGCGCGCCGCCCGCGCCGAGGTGCTGTCGATGACTATAGCCATGGCCCCTAGATCGCCCCTTGGGCGTTCAGGATCAAGTACGCGCGTAGCTTCATCACACTTTGCAAGCACCGAAGGCGGCTATAGCTATGGGCCAAATCGTTCAAGGGAGGGCCGGCGCCTCATGGCCCGCGCATTCAACGTCAAAGATAACCGATCGACTCTGTTCGACGCCCTGCTTGCCGCCGCCAAGCGATTTGGCGGCAAGAAGGCCATACTGGAAGACCAGGAGCGCAAGCCCCTCACCTATACCGACCTCATCCGGGCCAGTTTCGCTCTTGGCCACAAGATCTCGCAAATCACCGCGCCAGGGGACACCGTGGGCCTGCTGCTGCCGTCCAGCAACGCCGGGGTGGTGACGGTGTTCGGGCTGCACGCCTTTGGCCGCGTTCCAGCCATGCTGAATTTCTCGGCGGGCCTGCGCAACCTGCGGGCGGCGGTGAAGCTGGCCGGGGTCAAGCGGGTGCTGACCTCCCACCGGTTCATCGAGCAGGGCAAGCTGCACGATCTGATCGATGCGCTCGAGGAGCGCTGCGAGATTACTTATCTGGAAGACCTGCGCGCCGAGATCGATACGACCGATCGGCTCCGGGCGCTGGCGGCATCGCTTTTTCCGCACCAGTTTCGCGCCAAGCTGAGACCGTCGGACCCGGCCGTGGTGCTGTTCACCTCGGGAAGTTTCGGCGCTCCGCGCGGGGTGGTGCTTAGCCACGCCAACATCCTGGCCAATGTGGCCCAGGTCGCCGCCCACATCGATCTGGACACAGATTGGGTGTGGTTCAATCCGTTGCCGATCTTCCACTGTTTCGGCCTGACCGCGGGGGCGATCCTGCCGTTGGTCCAGGGGTTGAGGTCGTTCCAGTATCCAAGCCCGTTGCACACCAAGATCATCCCCGGCCTGGTCAGGGACTCGAAGGCCAGTGTCCTGCTGGCCACCGACACCTTCATCAATCAGTACGCCAGGGCCGCCGAGCCGGGCGATCTGTCCGGTTTGGCATTCATCGTCTGCGGCGCGGAGAAAGTGCGGGACGAGACCCACAACCTGATCGCCGAACGCTTCGGCCCGGTGCCGGTGCTGGAAGGCTACGGCGCCACGGAGGCTTCGCCGGTGATCGCGGTCAACAAGCCCGACGACAATCGGCGCGGCACCGTGGGCCAGCTGTTGCCCGGCATCGAGACGCGGGTCGAGCCGGTGCCAGGGATCAACCGGGGTGGCCGTTTGTTCGTGCGCGGCCCCAACATCATGACCGGATACCTGGACGCCGCCGGCGCGCTGGAGCCGCCCAAGAACGGATGGCACGACACCGGCGATGTGGTGGAGATGACCAAGGACGGCTGGATCACGATCCTCGGCCGGGTGAAGCGGTTCGCCAAGATCGGCGGCGAGATGGT
>JAYTXV010000403.1:0-2245 GCA_043742805.1 Caulobacteraceae bacterium
ATCCGTGGCCATAGCCCACGAAGGCCAGCAGCCCGGCGGCGATGGCGATCAGCCAGAACGTCCGCTTGGCGCGGAGTTCAGTCAGGGTCTGGCGGAAGCCGATGTCCGGCTGAGCCAGGGCGGCAAGCGGGGCGGCCATCTGAGCGGCCAGCCGAGCCCTGGGTTCCTTGACGGTCGTGGCGATCACGGCGGCCAGGACCAGCCCCGGCGCGCCGGCCACCATGAAGGCCATGCGCCAGCCGAAAGCATCGGCGATGGCGCCGCCGAGGACCAGTCCGAGGATGGTCCCGATCGGAACCCCCAGGCAATAAAACGCCAGGGCCGAGCCGCGGCGCTCCGGCGGGGTGATGTCGGCGATAAGCGAGTGGGCGCACGGATTGCACCCGGCCTCGCCGAACCCGACCCCCAAACGGGCGACGCCCATCATGGCAAAGCTGGTCGCCATGCCGCTCAGCACGGTGAACCCGCTCCACAGCGCCATCGAGCCGGCGATGATCAGCGGCCGGCTGCGGCGCTCGGCCTGGCGGGCGATGGGTATGCCCAGAAAGGTGTAGAACACCGCGAAGGCGAGACCGGTGAGCATGCCGAGCTGCAGATTGCTGATCTTCAGGTCGCGCTTGATCGCTTCGGCCAGAATGGTGACGACTTGGCGGTCGAGGTAGCTGAGGGTGTAGGCGCAGAGCAGCAGCAGCAGGATGTAGCGTTGCGCCGACTTTGTCAGGGCGCCCGCCGTCGTCGCCTGACCAAGGTCGATCCGCCCCGTGACGGGTAATACCGCTATCGTTTCGCTCATGCGTCGCATCCCTGGTGCGGTCTTCGCCGCGTCCCTCGAAAGCTAACGGTTCACAGCAAAGGAGGGAAGCCGGCATGGATGGCCTATGCGGCTGGAGCTTCAAGGAATTTTCGTTGGACGAGGGCGCCTTCAACCCTCAGAGTCCGGCGGGCCGAGAGACCATGGGAGGAACCGGCGCGATGAGTGAACTGGATGAGCTGAAGGTCCATGGCGAAACCAGTGTCGGCTGGTGCGCGGCCACGCAACCCAACGAGTTCGTGGACGGCGACGGCGCGCCGGTGGTGTCGACCGCGGTTTTCGATCCCGACCCACGGGCGCCGGCCAGGCGCGTCCATGACGACCCCGAGGTTTGCGCGCTGCGGGACATCCTGCGCGAACGGAATGGTTTTCGCGGCGTGGAGATCCTCGAACCGCACGAGGTGGAGCGGGCGGCGCGAATATTCTTCCGCGACGGCTTCGTGGTGGTGCGCGACCTGCTGGACCCGGAACGACTGGAGCGGTTCCGCGAGGCCAGCGCCCGGACGCTGAAACAGATCCTGGAGATTCCGGGAGCCGGCGGCCGAAAATACATCACCGAGTCCGGCCGGCTGCCGCATCGCTACAGCTATGGCACCTCTTCGGCCACGCGCCAGCTGTTGCACGATCCGGTCTGGGCTTCGATGATCGACCTGCCCACGACCACGCCGATCCTGGAGCGGATCTTCGGCGGCGACGACTACAATGTCGTCGGCGCGGGGGGCGATCTTTGCCTGCCCGGGGCCATTGAATACCAGGCGCTGCACGCCGACTTCCAGCCGTTCTGGAAGCTTTCGCCGGCGCGGATCGCGGCGGCGGAGCGGCTGGGGGTCAAGCTTCGGACCCAGGCCGAGACCGGGGAACTCGACAACCAGTCGCGCCAGATGATCTTCGAGCGTACGCCGCCACAGGTGACGATCAATTTCCTGATGTCGGACCTGACCTGGGAGAACGGGCCGATCCGCCAGATCGCGGGAACCCAGACCCGGGCGCAGAAGGCTCCGACCCTGGCGGAGGAGCCCGAATGGATGCGGCTTTCCACCCTGGTCGGCGCGCCGGCCGGGGCCGGGGTGTTTCGCGACAATCGCGCCTGGCACGGAGCGACGCCGAATCTCTCGCGGGAGATCCGGGCAATGCCCAATGTGGAATATGGCGCGCCTTGGCTGGACATGACGCCCTATCGGGGAACCCTGCCGCATGAGATCTGGGAGACCTTGTCGCCACGCGCCCGACAGGTTTCCCGCGCGGTCAAGACCGACCCGGGCGTTTCGCCCCCCGGCGCCGGCGTGATGCATCCGCTGCGCGCCAAGCGGCTGGAAGCCAAGACGGGTGTCAGCTAGTGGAGCACGCGGTGGCAAGCTTTCCGACGCCGCCTTGAGGGAGGGAAATTCGATGAGAACCCGTTTTGTCGCCGCCGTGGCGACCCTGGCGTTGGCG
>JAYTXV010000404.1:0-1884 GCA_043742805.1 Caulobacteraceae bacterium
CGGGTAAGCATCCGCCGAGACGACCTGGCTTCCACGCGGGCCGGCAAGTCGACGGCGCAAGCCTCGGCGATCCGTGCCCAGACCACCCTGGTGGCCCGCAGTTTAGCACTGGCGCCCAGGGGCTCGGCGCCAATAGAGACCCCCAGAACTATCCTCGCGAACGCTTCGCTCATCGTTAGCCCGGCGCCCACCAGAGCCTTGGCGTAGGCGACAGCCGACGCGACGGTGAAGGCGATTTCCCAGGCTGGCGACCCTCCGGCCTCGTGGACGACAGCGCCTCTGGCGACGAAGAGACTCGACTTTGGATAGGTCTCGCAGAGCCGAACGGCGACAGACGCCGCCGCATCGATATGGGTCTCCACTGGTCCCGGGCTGGCCCCCGAAGCGGCGAAGGCCGACAACGGGTCGAGGTGCAAGGCCAACGGAGCCCCCGGGGACGCCTTGGCAACCGAGCCAAGCCAACGGGCCGCGTCTGGGCCGAGAAGACCGGCGTCCAACGCTATCGGGGCCAGATCGGTCAGGACGCCGTCCAACACCCTTTCGAGATCGTCCGCGTTGCCGATCGGAAGCCCAGAGCCATCGCCGGCGTCGATCTTGAGCAAAAGCGAGTCAGCGCCACTGGCCAAGGCCGTGAGGGCCTCGGTATTGGCTTCGGCGAGATTGGAATTGGCCACAAAGGCCCGCACATCCCAGCCGCGCTCGGTGTTCCGCAACCCAGGCGTCAAGCGGAGCGGGGTCCTGCGATCCTCCGCAGTGTAAAGCGGCTCTATTGATAGACCGTCGGTGGTTCGCCGTTCCAGCGACTCAGGCCCAGCCCCTTTGAGAGTCTTGGCGACCAGGGCGAGCCATTCGGCCCGGGTGGCGGCGCTAAAACCGTCTGCGAGAGGGGTTATGGGTGATGACACGCTGGGCTATTCCTTGGGGACCGGGTTCTTGCACCCCAGGGCGCGCCGCAGGTCAAGCCGTTCACCGGCGTTTAGTGTCTGCCCCGAAAAGAAGTTGGGTGATATCAGAGACTTGTGATTCAGTCGGTGTTGCGAAGCATCGACGGAGAGACACATGTGGACCGACACCACCTGGGCGAAGCATGCCCGCAAGGGTCTGCGATATTCAAGCGATTTGACGGACGCGGAGTGGGCGATCATCGAACCGCGGCTCCCTGAACGATCAAAGCTTGGCCGGCCGGCGAAATGGCCGCTGCGGACGATCGTGAATGGGATGTTTTTCGTGCTTCGCAGCGGTCTGCCGTGGCGGATGCTGCCCAAGGATTTCCCGCCGGTGTCGACCGTCCAGCGTTACTTCTATGCTTGGCGCGACAGTGGTCTTTGGACCGCCATCAACCATCTGCACCTTACGGCCTTGCGTCTGGCCGCCGGCCGGGAAGCCTCGCCAAGCGCGGGAGTGATCGACAGCCAGAGCGTGAAGACGACAGAGAGCGGAGGACCACGCGGCTATGACGCCGGCAAGAAGATCCGCCGACGCCGAAAGCGTCATATCCTGACCGACACCGGCGGGCTGCTGGTGGCCGCCATCGTCCACACCGCCGACATCCAGGATCGCGATGGCGCGCCGGACCTGTTGCTCTCCATTCGCGCCCGCTTCCCATGGCTGCGCCACGTGTTCGCCGATGGTGGCTATGCCGGCGATAAACTCGAAACTGCCCTCCAGGGGCGCGGCGACTGGACCCTCGAAATCATCAAGCGATCCGACGCCGCCAAGGGATTCAAATTGCTGCCCCGACGATGGGTGGTCGAGCGCACGTTCGCTTGGCTCGGTCGCAATCGCCGCCTGGCCAAGGACTTCGAGGAAACCCTAGAAAGCTCCACAGCATGGCTGATGCTCGCCTCCGTCCAGCTCATGACCCGAAGATTGGCAAATCCCTGA
>JAYTXV010000405.1:0-5439 GCA_043742805.1 Caulobacteraceae bacterium
CGCATGCGCCGTTCCAGAACCCAGGGCGGCGAGGCGGCGGTGGACCAGGTCGACGCCCTGCTGAAACGCAAACAGGAAACCCTGGCGCAGGCACGGCGCCAGATCAGGATCAAGACCTTTCTGGAGATCTGGCTCTACGTCCACGTCCCGGTCACCTTCGCGCTGTTGGCGGCTCTGACCGCCCACATCCTCAGCGTCTTCCTCTACTGGTGAGGCGCGCGTGACCTTCGCCGTCAGAACCATCACACGCAGCGCCACGGGCAGCGATATCGTCCACCGTCCGCAACTGTTCGACGCCGATCAACTGACGATTGGCCGCGGGGCCGATTGCGAAGTGCGCCTGCCCGATCTGGCGGTCAATCTTCGTCACGCCACGCTCAAACAGACGGGCCCCGGCACGGTGCTGGTGGAATCCATGGGCGCGGAGCCGTTCGAGGTTGCGGGGAAATTCATAACCCGAGCGGAGCTGAAGCTTTCCGATACCCCTAAACTGATCTTCGGCAGCCACGTCCTGGCGCTGAGCGCCAGCGATGAGGACGACTCGGTCCTGATCGATGTCACCCGCATGGAGTCGGCCCCCGAGGGCGCCTCGGCGGCCAATGAAAGCAAGATATTCAGCCTGGGCTCGCCGATTTTCGGCAAGCGTCCGGTGGCCTGGACACTGGCGGTAGCCGCGGTGCTGGTCTGCCTCGTCTGGCCGATCGTCAGTTTCCTGAGCCAGGACAGGACGATCCATCACGCCCAGACTATCGGCGCCGATCAGCAATGGTCGACCGGGCCACTGTCCAAATCCCACGCCTTCATGGGCAAGAATTGCCAGGCCTGTCACGTGAAAGCCTTCGTCTCGGTTCGCGACGACACCTGCCTCAGTTGCCACCGTTCCACGGCCAATCCCGAAGCCGCCCGCAAGGTGGCGGCCAATGAACGCAACTGGGGCGGCCCGGAAAAGGTGACTCTGGTTCGCGAGCACGCCGCTCATGACCGGTTGCTGCGCGCAGCGCCCCTTCCCAAGGATATGGTCGGCCAGATCAAGGTCGTCTTCCAACGGCAATTCGACCACGACAGCGAGCGTTGCGCGAGTTGCCATCTCGAGCACCTCGCCGACACCCCGCTCAAGGGCGCGGTCGCAGGCGCCCCCGCTTCGACCCGCGCGATACCGGTGTTGCGCAACACCGGCGATTGCGCCTCCTGCCACGCCCAGCTGCGGCGCAGTCTGGGGTCCACGGTTCTGCGCGACACGCCCGACTGGACGCACCACCCCGAATTCCGCCCGCTGATCGCCCGCACGCCGATCGGCCAGTCGCAACCCATCTTCGATCGTGTCTCGCTGGTGCAAAAACCCACTGACTACACGGGCCTGATTTTCTCGCACAAAGAACATCTCTCCACGACGAGCGGCGTCGCGCGGATGGCGGCGGGCCTGCGCTTCGCCGGCGGAGCCCTGCACTGCGCCGACTGCCACCGGTCGAACATCAGCGGCAAGGGCTTCGAGCCGGTTGAGATGAAGCGCGACTGCGCGTCCTGCCACTCGCTAGCCTTCGCCCCCGGAGGCCCCGGCGGCGCGCCCCGCCTGCTGCCGCACGGCCACCCGGATCAAGTGGTCGCCACCTTACGGAACTTCTATGACGGGGGTGGCGGCATGGGCGGCGCGGTAGTGTCGGGCCGCCAGCCCCCCGGGCTCGTGGCCGGGCTTGGCCGATTGGTTTCCTATCACCCCGACTCCGGCGCCGCGACCGGCAAGATTCGCGCCCTGTTCGCGCCCAAGGGCCTCTGCTCGGAGTGCCACACCGCCGTCGCGCCGGCCAACCCGACCTCGCTGGACTATAAGATCAAGCCGATCCACCTGACCGATCGCTACCTACCCCTAGGTGATTTCAACCACGGCATCCCCGAGCATAGGCACGACGCGGCGGGCAAGCCGACGTGTGACAATTGTCACAAGGCGGTGGATTCCGAGGTCGCCAACGAGGTGTTGTTACCGCGCGTGTCGGAATGCGCGTCGTGCCACGGCAAGACCAAGGAAAAGATCGCCACCGCCGCCTCCGGCGACTGCGTTGAGTGCCACAGCTTCCACGCGCCGGGTATGGCCACGCCCAAGGGTGACCGCGGAAAGGATCACCCCGCTGCTGTCGCGCCGACCGCCGTGGTGGGAGACAAGACGGTGGCCGCAGCTGGATCGGCGGCCCCGCGGACCTTTTAGCAACCGATCGCGCCGGGGTTGCGGGTGATAAACACGTCACCCTCGCGTTTGAATATCTGGCGGGCGGTTTCGGGCCCTGTCAGTCCAACTGCGGAGCGCTCGCCGGATCGATCGGCTATTCGATCAACGGACAGAACCAGGTTACGGCCTCGGTGGCGAACGCCGACGGCGTCGATGCCCATAGCTACGATGTCGCGAACACACTTTCCACTTTCAATAGCAATGTCGGCCGTCGAAGACTTGCCATTGCGGTGTTGTCGGCACCAGCGTGCACTTGGCTCTTCTCGCCTGCCTGCTCTCCCTTTAGGGCCAACCTCCCGCCAGTGTCGGTGAGGCGGAAAAGGGAAGCGCGGTATCGATCACGCTGCTCAGGGACGAAGCCCAGTCCCCGCCCCTCGATCATTCCGTGCCCGCCGAACCGTCTACCGGGGGATTACAGGCGCTCACCGGCCCCAGCCAATCGCAACGCCCTTCCGACGCCGTGGGCGCCGAGTCCACCAGCGGGGCGCGGGCCAGCTCGCAGAGCAATGGCGCGGGTGGCGACGCGACCATGTCTACGGCCAAGGTCATCGATCCCCTGGCGCTCTTGCTCCTGCCCAGTCTACCGGCCGGAGAATCCCGCTTATGGCGGCAGGTATCCCGGTGCTGAAGGGCCGGCGAAGCAACCGCGGAGGTGGCCCTGGCTGTCCGCCTCGACGCCCGAGGCCAGATTTCCGGATTCCCGCTGACCTTTCGTCCCGGCATTGCGCCAGGCGCGGAGCTGACACAACCGGAAGAGGCCGTGGCGAGGGCGGTGTTCGCTTGCGCTCCGTAGATGGTTGACGCGCACGCCGGGGCGCTCTTTCCGTTTAGGTTTCCGAAGGTCGGCGGTTAGCTGCCCCAGGAGCGCGCCCTAACGCCCCCCAAGTCTGGTCGGCGTCCAGCTGTCCTTCGGCGCACTGTCGGTTACCACATAGGGTTTACCGCTGTAGTCGAGGAAGAACCGCTCCATTTCCGCACGGGTGAACGGGCGGGAGCCGAGGCGGCCGAAGATCGCGATCTGGTGGCCGGTCTCGTCCACTGCGCGGTCGCGGTCCAGGCCCTTGGACATGGCCAGCGCCGGCGAGGCTGTGTGAGCCCAGGCGATCAATTCGGGCTTTGGAGGCGGTGAGAAGCCATAGAAGTTGGGCTGGCTGGCCGGGCTGGTCAACTGGATCACCTTGAAGCCGCTGCGGCCGTCGGCGACATAAGCGAACAGCGAAGCGTTGGTCGAGCCAACGATCACATCCTCGGCGTCGTTCAGCTTGCCGTCGAACGTGACCTTTTGATAGATTTCCGGGTGTTCGGGTTTCTTGACGTTGACGATCACCAGACCTTCGGCCTTGGCCGCCACATAGGCGTAGGTGCGGGCGATATAGACGCGCTGAGCGTTGACCAGCGGCACTGTGGCGCCTTCCACAAGCTTCGGCCTGTCGAGGCGGGTCACATCCAGAACCTCAAGGCCCCGGGCGTCGGTAACCCACAGATACCGGAACTGCAGGGCCGAAGCGCGGGCGTCGGGCAGCGCCACCACGGAGGCGACCTTGGGCTTCATCGGATCGTTCAAATCCACCACCACCAGGCCGGCCTTGGCGGCGATATAAGCGAAGTGACCGCCCAGGGTGATGTGCCGGGCGCCGTTGAGGATGCCGTTCGGGTTCCAGGTCAAGGCGCGGCGCAAGAAATTGTTGCGCGGCTCACGGTCGGTCAGGGTGTTGATATCGACCAGGATCAGGCCTTCCTCGGCGTCGGTGACGAAGGCGTAGTTGTAGATCGCGTGGAACGCCTGTTCCTCATTGTCCGCCCGCATCTGGGCCGTGTTACGCAAAGGCGCGATCGGCTGATCGGTGGGCAGAGCAATGCAGGTGGCGTTGCGGGAAGCTACGTTCATCTTCTGGCCCATCGGCGAGAACGGCGCGGTTATGATCTTTTGTGACGTGTCCTTGTTGGCGATGCTCGCGACGTCATAGACCTGGAAGCCACCCTTGCCTTCGGCGACATACATATATTCGCCGCGAAGCTGCAGGCATCGTGCCGAACCGGCAGTCGAGTGGGTGGGGTTTTCGATCGTTTCGGCGGCGTTGGTTTCGCCGCTGCCCTTCTTGTCGAAAACCTTACCGCGCACCCAGTCGATCAGTTCGCGGTGGTTCCTATCGACGTGCAGTTTGTAGTAGTCGGGATAGGCGTATTTCTGCAGATAGGAGCCGAACACCGCCTGGGGTTCGCTCCATTCGGTCACACGCACGGCCTCGATACCATGGTCGAGACCGACCCAGGCATGCATGCCGACGAAGTTCATGAAATTGGTGCCCAGCAGCATCAGTTGGGCCATGATGGCGTTGTTGTCGTTTTCGGCCGAGACATGGCAGTCGCTGCAGGTCTTGGTTTCCGTCGTCCTCACCGTATGGGCAAAGTGCGGCGCGAAGGCCTGACTGGAGAAGCCCACCGCCGAGATCGGCGGCTGCTGGATATAGATTCGGTCGCGGTTGATATTGGTCGACGACAACACCAGCGCCGAGGACGACCGCACCGGGGCGATCATATTGCCCTTGGTGGTCATATGGCGGCCCAACTGGAATGCGTCGTCACGCACGACTTGGGGATTATAGGTGGCGTAGTTACGGGTCTCCCCGCCCTCATACTTGTGAGACTGCGCCTTCCAGTTAGCCTCGATGGGCAGGTGGCAACCGGCGCAGGACGTCATCCACGAGGTGTGACAAGCGAAACACTCCATTTCGTTGTCTTTGTGGGCGTAGTTCTGTTCCGCTACTCCCGGGCCCCAGGCCATTGGCTGGCCGGCCGCGTCAAGGCGCGACATGGTCTTGGCGCGCGCCGCTTTGGGGTTGAAATCGGGGCTGGCGGGGTCGACCGAATCCTTGACCAGGGAAACCTTCCACTCGAGCTTCGGATCGACGATCGAGCGCTGGATCAAATCCCGGCGACCATCGCGTTCAACCCATTCGAACCGGCGCTGGCCATCGGGATTGCGCAGCACCGACAGGTCATTGCCATTGGGGGCCGCGGCTGGGCCGGAGGTTTTCAAGGTTGGATAGTTACTGACCGTGCCGTGGCAATCCCGGCAGCCGATCTCGACGGCGTTGGCGACTTCGCCGATCAGCAGGCCGCTGCCGTGGCTGTCCTGGGCGAAATGGCAATCGGCGCACTGCAGGCCTTTCTCGGCATGGATGTCCATCAGGTGCACGGACTTACCGGGGTTTTGT